>JBGSIG010000160.1:0-2354 GCA_041742655.1 Ferruginibacter sp.
TTAATTTTTTTATGATGTCGTTTGTAGTGTCCAACTGGTAAACATGCCCGCTCTCCGGACAGGTTGCCGAATTACTTTCATTAAAGTGTAGCCGGTGGCCATACTCACTCATCCAGCCAATTTGCCGGGCCGGGTTTCCTACAACCAGGGCAAAAGGCTTAACTTCTTTGGTAACCACTGCACCAGCGCCTATAAAACTGTACGAGCCTATCACGTTACCACAAACTATAGTTGCATTGGCACCTATGCTTGCACCCTTACCAACCGATGTATTTTTATATTCATCCTTACGAATTATTTTGCTGCGGGGATTAATCACATTTGTAAATACCATAGAGGGTCCTAAAAAAACATCATCTTCACATATCACGCCTGTATAGATAGACACGTTGTTTTGCACTTTTACATTATTGCCCAGCACCACCCCTGGCGATACTACCACATTTTGCCCCAAACTGCAGTTGTCACCGATGCTGCACTGCGGCATGATATGGCAGAAATGCCATATTTTAACGCCTTCGCCAATACTACATCCTTCATCTATAACGGCAGTGGGGTGTGCATAATAACTCATATTTTTTATTTTTTATTGAAGCCCAAAAAGGAACTGGCCATAGCGATATAGTGATGTATTGGTGCGCCTGGTAACCCTTACTGTTTGAAAATAATTAGATGGAACCAATTCCATTGCCCCGCCGACATATCCATCATATTCATCATAATATTTTTTATATAGTGGCAATGTAGTTGTTGTAGAAGATGGTGGGTATATGTCAAAAGCATAGCCTAATTTTTTTCCGTCTTTATTAATATACCGAACAGATATATAGTCATTAACTATATCCCGGCTGATATTACGCAGCCTGCCCTCGTTTGTCAAAAAGGGTGGTTTATCCAAATTTGAAAATAAGCTATCAACAGGATAACTATATAATTGAAGGTCTATATTGGTAAGCACTACCCCATTGTGCCTGATATTATCTGATGCATTATAATAGAACCTCACTTTCACGCTATCCCGGCCAGGCTTTGGTAAGGTAACTGTTTCTGTTTTTTTGTTAATAAGGGTGGCCCGTTTGGTGGGGTCCAACTGAACCAATAATAACTCGTTATAATTTGTAAAAAAAACAGTGGTATCCAACACTAAATTAGAGTTGCTCTTTTTAATAACAGTAATAATCAATCTTCCACTGGTTACAAATTCAAGGTCTTTGCCTGCTAAAAGTTCCAACTTGTTTCCACCAACTGCACTCTGCTCATTTATTATTTTGTCATTTAGTTTTACCTGGTAGTACAGCGAGGTATCTGTATAAAAAGCTTCCAGGTTTAGCCTCATATAGGATTGTATATCGAGTGGCGTTGCTTTTTCACAGGCTTGCAAAAAAATACTGTTACAAAACAGCCCAACAGTGTTTTTAAATAGGTATTCATTTTTTATTATTTAAAAAAGGGGCAGAAAAATAATTGTTCTTCTGCCCCCGTATTATTTATTTATCACTAACCATAAAGAAAAATGCCGATTTTTTTTGAGAGGGGCCGTACTACTATGATGGATCAAAATTTGTCCATACACCAGCAGAACCAGCTATCCAGTTATTGGGAACTGTAATTGTGTTACCAACTTTAATGGGAGAACCATTACCGATGGCACCAATATAAGGTGGCCTTAAGAAATTGGTTGTCATGCCCTGGTAAGCTGTATCAACTGCAGCAGGATTTGCCTGGTCAGCAAGTCCGCCAACTTTAAATGCCAATGCAGAACTTTTATAGCCAGCGTGTGTAGCAGGACATGCATTGTTTAACCAGTCAGTTGGCACCGGGGTACTAATTGTAGTTTGGTTACCCAAACCTAAAGGGGCAATAGATGATCCAACAAAAGTAGCATCGGTTACAAAACCGTGTGTTAAATTGTTACGGTAAAATGCAGCAGTACCAGGAACAAAAGTGCTGTTAAACTCAGCGCCGTTATTATAGCCCATAACTATGGAGTTACGCATACGTAAATCTGTACCCCTTCTAAACCGCACACCATTTAAAGAACCTGTTTGTGCGCCACTGCAACGACCAATTATAGTAAGATTAGATAATTCAGGACGTGTTGTTGGTGTAGCAGCGCTACCAGTAGCATCATTATCGCACTCAATACCATTAGCATCTGCAATAGTATATAATGGGTTACGTACAGAAATACCAAACTGGAAATTTCCACGGTAGCCAAAATCAAAGTCAAAACCATCATCGTTCTGCGCATTGGCAATCAGGTATCTTGGGCTAACAAGGCCACCAAAAAATTCAAATGCATCATCAGCTCCATAAGAAGCCTGGATATAACGAACACCGGTAGCAGAGCCAAC
>JBGSIG010000161.1:0-8648 GCA_041742655.1 Ferruginibacter sp.
ATATTAGCAGCTATTCTTTGTCGCCTCAGTTTGCATGGATCACCAAAATAAAGGGAACCAATATAAAATATTCAGCTAGCATACAGTCAACAGTGGCCACGGCAAGTATTGACGCCACGCTTAAAACCATTCATCCCGATGGCTTCGGCGCACACCAATCGCAATGGGGTACGGGCGATTTGTTTGTACAGCCGCTGGCACTTGGCTTAACAAAAAACCATTGGGATTTTACCATCACGTATGGCTTTTACGCTCCCACAGGAAAATACAATATTGATTCTGCTCATCTCCCCAATTCAGGAACAGTAAAAATAGCGGCACCAGATAATATTGGCCTTGGCTATTGGACAAACCAGTTGCAGGGTGGCGTGGCATGGTATCCCTGGGCAGACGAGCGGTTGGCTTTTGTAAGCGCTGTGACCTATGAAATTAATGGCAAACAGAAAGGGTTCGATCTTACACCAGGACAAATACTCACTTTCAACTGGGGCGTCAGTCAATTCCTTTCATTGAATAAAAAAAAATCATTACAGCTTTCCATTGGCATTACGGGGTATGGAAGCTGGCAGGTATCGCCTGCAAAAGGAACAGACGCAACAAATACAAACGAGTATCAGCGGGTTCAGGGCATTGGCGGCCAGGTTGGGTTAATTTATCAACCGCTCGGATTGTCGATGAGTTATCATGGCTTTAAACAGTACAATGCACGCAATCTTTTCGAGGGGCAATCGTATGGGTTGACAATAGGTAAAGGATTTTAAGGGATGAAGCTTGCAAGGTGATTATTTACCGGAGTTTTATTTGCCATAGCGGGGCGGCTGCTGTTTTAACTTTATTTATTATGTTTGCTAACTCATTTTTATTTTGACTGTTAATATTTACTAAACATTGGAAACGCAAAAAAATCCTAAAACTACCTGGAAAGTTAATTTTTGGCAGAGCGACTTGTCACTAACCTATTTGTTGTTTTTTTTAATGATAACGGTTTTCGTAATTTATCCTATCACCCATAAGGGGTTTTTCAGTGAATCGTTATTTGCTTTTTTTGTCGGGCTTAGTTTTCTATCTGGTATTTTTTCGGTAACACATAAATTGCGTGACAGGGCTATAGCGGTGGGGGCCTCCCTCTTTCTGGTTTGTGTGGGCATAGTAATATTAATGTATGGCGGGCACCTTAGTAATATTGCCTACCTGGTAATCGTAATGGTTTATCTTACTGCCCTTGCCATGATGTTGATAAAAGAAATATTTTCAGACGACAACGTAAATGTTCACCGATTGCAGGGTGCCGTAGCTGTTTATATTTTGTTTGCGTTAATTTTTTCTTTTGCTTTCCGCATCACTTATATGGTGGATCATACTTCTTTTCATTTTGGCGATTTTCATGCTGAATCTGAAAATGGCAAAGTGGCCCCGTTTGAATTTTTGTATTTTAGTTTTATCATATTAACAACCATGGGTTATGGAGAAATTTTGCCGGTGGGCCATTATGCCCAATCGCTTGCCATGATTGAATCGTTGATTGGTATATTATTTCCAAGCATTTTAATTTCACGATTGGTAAGCCTGGTTTCTTTTAAAAAGAAAATACAACAATAAATTAAAACATAAAAGACAGTATGCCGGCAACTAATAGCATACTATAAATTAACTGGCAATTTCTTTATCTACCCATGCTATAAAAAGTTTGTACCCAATGGTAAGTACAACGGCACCTAAAAATAATCCGAGAAATCCATTGTAAATAAAACCGCCGATGGTGCCCATAAAAATTACCAACATTGGCGCAGGGGCTCCCCGTCCCAATAAAATCGGCCGTAATACATTGTCGATAGAAAGAGCTATGGCTAACCAAATGGCCAGCGCAATTGCGGGGCCCATAGTTAAAACGGAAAACATATAGATAATAACCGGGATTGCAATGGGCCAAATACCTATTTGAACGATTGCGAGGATCAAACAAAGTATTGTCCATAGACCAGCGAAAGGCACGCCTGCTATAAAAAATCCAATGCCGGCCATCGCTGATTGAATAACCGCCACACCCAAAACACCCTTGAAAACTTTATTGATAGTGGCAACAGCTATTGGAGCAAAATGCTCACCATCTTTTCCCGCTAATTTTACAAAGATTTTTTTGGAGAAAAGAGAAATACGGTGATAGTACAATAGTAATACGCCGGCAATAATAAGGGAGGCAATAAATTGCAGAATGCCTTTTCCAAAACCAGCCAATGCCGCAAGAAGCCATGCACCGGCGGTTTTCATTTGCTCGGGATATTTCATAATTGCAGCCTGTAAATTATGTGATGCAAGCGTCCAAAAATCAATGATTGGCTTTGCTATTGGCGGCCAGTTTGCTGTGCTCTCTCCGGGCGGCGGAATCAGGGGTTTTCCAGCAGTATATAGTTCCTGGATATATCGTATACCACTGTACAATGATTCTGACAGCAAGATTAAAGGAACAATCAAAAAACTTAAAAATAACACTATCAGTACAACTGATGCGAGTATTTTTTTGCCTCGGAAAAGTTTAACAAAAAAGGTAAAAGCCGGGTAAATTGCAATGGTAATAACACCAGCCCATATTAATATCAATAAAAATGGCTTAATAATGTCTATGCACCACCAAAGCAATAAAATCAATGCACCTAAGCGGATAATGATGTCAACGATTTTTTCGAAATTGGTATTTGACACAGTTGAGTTGGACGGCTCCATAATTAATTACGGGTTTAAGTAAGTATTAAAGCAAATGTATAATTAATAAAGCTATTATTTAGATTAACAAAAAACTTCCCATGGCAATACAATTGTAATAAATATTTTATTTTTTGTATCCACATTTATAGTACTATCATTGCACCATATTAATTTTAAATGGAAGAAATAATTAAGACCGCAACAACTTATGTAGCGCAACTGATAGAATTAATGGCAGCACTCATTATTTGCTATTCATCCGTTAAGGCTATGCTGCAGTTTGTTAAGGACAGCAGTTCCAAAACTACCGGCTACCTTCCGGCCATTAGTATAAGGCTTAACCTTGGTAAATCGCTTGCAATTGCGCTTGAGCTTTTGTTGGGTGCCGATATTCTAAAAACTGCCATTGCACCTACCTGGAATGAAATAGGACAATTGGCAGCAATAGCCGCACTTCGAACTGCATTGAATTATTTTTTAGAAAGGGAGCTAAAGAATTCTGATAATAAAAAATAAAATTAAAAACGTATGAAGTCATTTCTTTCGCTGACTGCCATTTTGGAAGGCCTTACAGGTTTTGGACTGATTGCCGTACCCGTGCCTTTAGTGTCATTATTGATAGGGGTGCCCCTTACTGGTGCAGGAGGAATGATGGCCGCCTATATAGCCGGGGCCGCTATCATTACGGTGGCTTTTTGCTGTTGGCTCTCCAAAAAAAATGCAACAGATTTTGCAGCAGTAAAAGCAATGGTAGTGTACAATATAGCGGTGCCCGCCATCCTGTTGTACGGTGTAATTAATTATCGCCTTACCGGTATTCCATTGTGGTTTGTAGTTTTTATTCATATTGTATTTGCAATATGGGCCTTGATAATTATTTCAAAGAAGCAGGTTGGGGAAGCATAAAGCATCTTCCCAGGAAACAAGCTATTTAATAAAGTAGTTGAACAAGTTATTCTATTTTTGTATCCATAAAACTTTTGGGAACAGGCAGTATTTTTTTGAAAACGTGGGTCTAAATACAACGGCTATGCGCAGGAAGCAGCAGGCAGAAGAGATTTCGACGGTAGCAATTGCGGCAATAGTTATACCGATTGGACAAACAATATAGTCCAATAGCGGCTTCGCCTCATTGTACCATTTTTTTGATACCATCGGCATAAACCACTGTAAGATTTTTAGAATATTGGCATATTTTAAAAATCACATTGGTATTAAACGCAGTTGCAGGTTTATTTATCTTTCATTACAACATCCATCATGAGTAAAAAATATCCGGTAATAATAACAACTGCCCTTGTTATTTTTATTTTTTTTGGAACAGTTATTTTGGAAAGATGCAGGCCCAAAGAAACAGAAAGCGCTGCCATACAAAATGGCAGCAATGAATTTGTGGGTGACGTGGCTTGCAAAAGCTGCCATAGCACCGAGTATCACGAATGGTTGCAATCTGACCACTTTATGGCGATGCAACCTCCTAACGATTCAACAGTAAAGGGCAATTTCAACAATACCAGTTTTACGGCCGATGGTGTTACCAGTCATTTTTTTAAAAAAGACGGCAAATATTTCATCAATACAGAAGGGGAAGATGGCAACAACCATGACTACGAAGTGAAATATACTTTCGGGTATACACCACTGCAACAATACCTGGTTGAATTTCCGGGCGGACGTATGCAGGTTCCCCGTCTTAGCTGGGATACCAAAGAGAACAAGTGGTTTAACCAGTATGCGGGACAAAAAATACCGGGGCACGATTGGCTACACTGGACGGGGAATGCACAAAACTGGAACACCATGTGCGCTTCCTGTCATTCCACCAATTTGCAGAAAAACTACAATACCGATGCCGACAGTTATCACACAACTTTTAGTGTTCTAAATGTCAGCTGCGAAAGTTGTCATGGTGCCGGTAAACTGCATGTTGATTACGTGAGTGGCGAAGCCTACAAAAGTGGAAATAAAATTACCGGTAGCTACCTGGCATTAAGCAATGATACCGCCCAGCTTGCACAAATCAATACCTGCGCACCCTGCCATGCCCGCAAGGCCAACCTTAGCGCCACGCTGATAGAAAGCGGCGAAATAATGGACAACTATATACCTGAAATACCCACCACAGAACATTTCTATGCCGACGGGCAGGTAAATGATGAAGACTATATTTACACCTCCTTTTTGCAAAGCAAAATGTTTCGCCGGGGTGTAAAATGCAGCAATTGCCACAACCCTCATTCTACAAAATTAATTATGGGCGGCAATCAAACCTGCCTGCAATGCCACGGTAAAAAATACGATGAACCAACTCATACTTTTCATCCGGCAGGTATTGTGGCATCAGAATGTATAAGCTGCCACATGCCATCTAAATTGTACATGGGTAACGATCTCAGGCATGATCATAGTTTTAGAGTACCCCGGCCGGATCTTACCGTAAAATACGGAACACCCAATGCCTGCACAAATTGCCATAACAACAGAACAGCTCAATGGGCGGCTGATGCAGTGGTGAAATGGTTTGGTGCTGAAAGAAAATATCATTTTTCGGAAGACCTTATTCCCGGAAGCAAAGTTGATGAAAATAGTGAAGCACATCTTTTAAAACTGTTGAGTGATACGGCCGCTCCTGTCATTGTAAAAGCAACAGCAGCCAATTACCTGGGCAGTGTTCCCACCCAAAAGAGTTTGCAGGCTTTAATCAATAGCCTTGCTAGTACCGATGCGCAAATAAGGTACAGGGCGTTAAGAGGATTGGATAATTTTCAGCCGGCGGATTGGAAAGGTGCGGTTGGCCCGCTACTTGTCGACAAAGTAAGGGCAGTAAGGATTGCCGCGGCTGATCTTTACGCTACTATTCCTGCGGATCAAATACCTACTGAATATAGCCAGGTATATGCCGGGGCAAAAAATGAGTTGCAGGATTATTTATTGTACCAGGCAGATTTTTCAGTAGGTAATGTGATGATAGCTGATAATTATCTTAAGCAACAGGATTATGCCAACGCCGAAAAATTTTATATAAAGGGGCTTAAAAAAGATAGCTTAATGAACTACGCACGGCTCAATTTATCAACCGTGTATAACCTGCTTGGTAAAAATGAAAGCGCCTTGAAAGAATTAGAAATAGCGGCGAAAATAGACCCGAAGAACGAGCGCATTTATTACAACCTAGCATTACTCTATAATGAAATGGGCAACAGGCCAATGGCAGAAAAATCTTTTGCCAAAGCAGTGGAATTAAAATCATCAAACCCAAGAGTGTACTATAACTATGGATTATTATTAAATCAAAAAGGAGACTTTAAAGCAGCAGCAATCATATTGCAAAAGGGGATAAGTATCAGTCCATCGAGCGCCGATTTATACTACGCACTCACCATAGCATACATGCAGGCAAGGGAAGTGATGAAGGCGAGAGAGGCCGGTATTAAATTAAAACAACTTGATCCCAACAATCCTGCATATACGCAGATTTATAAGAACCTTGGGATTTGATACGTGGAACATGCTATGCTGGCATTTAATAAATTAAATAACAAAATGTAATATTCGGTGTTAACTATATTTATGCTGGCATCGATAGCGGCATATGGACCTGCTAAAAACTCAATAAAAAAAATGCAATGAAAAAAAATATCTACACACTATTTGTTTGCTGCTGTTTTCTAATGGCCTGCAGCAACTCAAAAAAAGCAACTGACACTATGAACGAAACTGCAAAATTAGACGGCACATGGGAACTGAATTACATCTCGGGCCCCCGCATTGCTTTTGATGGGTTGTATCCCAATAAAAAACCTGCCATTACTATTAATGTTTCAAACAACACAGTAAGTGGTAATACGGGTTGTAACAGTTTTAACGGTCCGTTAAAAGTGGATGGCAAAAAGATAGACTTTAATACGCCCATGGCCATGACAAAGATGATGTGCCAGGGAGATGGAGAAACAGTTTTTTTGCAAACGCTTCAAAAAATAAATACATGGTCTGTTACAGATGCCAACACACTTAACTTTATAATGGGAGATATTGCGATGATGCGTTTTACCAGAAAGTAAAATACATCACCGCCTCTTTTTAAATAATAATTGCTACGCAATGCAATTTCCGGCTTCTGATAGATAATGTTTGCAGTTTATAAATCGTAATTTTGAGAAAATTTTTGTAAGATACAATTCAGCATCTTATCCATATAAATTTACCCGGTACAACTTATGGCCAGTATTTTAATCATCGACGACGAAAAGGCAATCCGCAAAACCTTATCAGAAATTCTTAGCTACGAAGGCTATAAAATTGACGAAGCAGCAGATGGGGAAGAGGGAATAAAAAAATTCGGCAGTAATGCTTATGATGTGGTGTTGTGCGACATTAAGATGCCAAAGATGGATGGGATTGAATTTTTGGAAAAGGCCCGGGAAATCAATTCAGATGTTCCGATAATTGTGATAAGCGGGCATGGCAACATAGATACCGCAGTAGATGCCGTTAAGAAAGGGGCATTTGATTATATCAGTAAGCCGCCAGACCTTAACCGGTTACTAATTACATTACGCAATGCCTTAGACAAACAGACCCTGGTAACCGAAACAAAAGTGCTTAAGAGAAAGGTAGCAAGGGTGCAGGAGATGGTGGGTGAAAGTGCCGGTATTAAAAAAATAAAGGATACTATTGAAAAGGTAGCACCTACGGATGCCAGGGTATTGATCACCGGCGATAATGGTGTTGGTAAAGAATTGGTGGCAAGATGGATTCATGAAAAAAGCAGTCGCAACACCGGCCCAATGGTAGAGGTAAATTGTGCGGCAATACCCGGCGAATTAATAGAAAGCGAATTGTTCGGCCACGAAAAGGGGTCGTTTACTTCGGCTATAAAGCAACGGATTGGTAAGTTTGAGCAGGCAAATGGAGGTACCATTTTTTTAGATGAAATAGGAGACATGAGTTTAAACGCACAGGCAAAAGTGCTGCGTGCATTACAGGAAGGAAAAATTACCAGGGTAGGAGCAGATAAAGATATTAATGTGGATGTAAGAGTGATAGCGGCTACCAACAAAGACCTGCTAAAAGAAGTTGACGATAAAAATTTCAGGCTCGACTTATACCACAGGCTAGGCGTCATTATTGTACACGTGCCTTCGCTGAATGAACGCAGGGAAGATGTACCTGCCCTGGTGGAATTTTATATCGAAAAAATTGCGGATGAGTATGGACAACCCAAAAAAATGATTGACAAAAATGCTATGGAGTTACTCACCAATAATAACTGGACAGGTAATATCAGGGAATTGAGGAATGTAGTAGAGCGGTTAATAATTTTATCTGGAAAGAACATCACGGCGGATGATGTAATCAATTATGTTTCTACAAAAAACTAGTGGTGAATGGGCAATAAGCAATATTGAAATAGGCAATAGGGCAATTGGCAATAAGCAATAGAGACAGTTCGCAGATTTCACCATTGACCATTTACCATTCACAAATGCACTCGTTGAAGTAATCTTGAGCTGATACCATTACTTAAAATATGAAAACAATTTATTGCATTAGCGGCCTTGGTGCCGACGAAAGAGCGTTCTCTAATTTAACAATTAAAGATCATACAATGGTTTACCTGCCTTGGTTACAGCCATTGCCCGGTGAGGCCATTGAGCAGTATGCAAAACGAATGAGTGCAGGCATTAAAGAAGACAATCCGGTATTGCTGGGCCTTTCATTTGGGGGTATGATGAGCATTGAAATTTCAAAAATTTTACCAGTCAGTAAAATTATTATTGTATCAAGTGTAAAATCAATTACCGAATTGCCGGGATGGATGAAGCGCTCGGGGAAAATTGGCCTTAATAAGCTTATTTCTATGCGGGGATATAAAATAATCGAGCCTATCCAAAACTTCATCCTCGGTATAAGTACAGCAGAAGAAAAAGCAATGATACGCAGGT
>JBGSIG010000162.1:0-3432 GCA_041742655.1 Ferruginibacter sp.
TATTGGCCGGCCAAGTACCTATGCCCCTACCATTTCTACCATTATTAAAAGAACCTATGTAGAAAAGAAAGATAAGGAAGGTGTAAAAAGAGACTTTCGAATTTTACAATTAAAGAATGATTCAATAAAAAAAATAATAGAGCAGGAAAATACCGGTGCCGAAAAGTCAAAGCTATTTCCAACCGATCTTGGGTTGGTGGTTACTGATTTTTTAAACCAGCATTTTACTAAAGTGATGGATTATTCTTTTACGGCAAATATTGAAAAAGAGTTTGATGAAATTGCAGATGGTAAAATGCAATGGAATAAAATGGTAGCGGATTTTTACGATCCGTTTCATACCGGTGTAGAGCATACGCTTGAAACAGCAGAACGTGCGGTGGGTGAAAGACTGTTGGGCGAAGGCGAAGACGGCAAACCAATTATTGCAAGAATGGGCCGCTATGGCCCAATGGTTCAAATAGGAAGCCAGGGTGATGAAGAAAAACCACGTTTTGCAAAACTAAAACCAGGACAAAGTATTGAAACCATTACGTTGGATGAAGCGCAGGAACTATTTAAGCTTCCAATAAGTTTGGGCGAACATGATAACCTTGAAGTAAGTGTAAACCTTGGCCGGTTTGGGCCTTACGTAAAATGGGGCGAACAGTTTGTCTCTATTCCAAAAGGAGAAGACTTGTGGTCGGTAACGTTGGATAGAGCTATTGAAATTATTGAGGCCAAACAAAAAGAAGATGCACCGATTGCCTTTTACTATGAGAAGCCCATCACTAAAGGAAAAGGGCGCTTTGGCCCGTTCATTAAATGGAACGATTTGTTTATAAATATTCCAAGGGCCTATAATTTTGATACGCTTACCCAGGAGGATTGCAATGAGCTGATAAAGAAAAAAATAGAGAAAGAAGCCAACCGTTACATCCGGCAATGGCCCGAAGAAAAAATTGCGATAGAAAATGGCCGCTGGGGTGCCTTTATCCGCTTCGGAAAAAAGATGATGAAGCTGGGACTTAACAAAGCCGGTACAAAATTCACCCCTGAAGAGTTGGCCATTGTTGAATTGGAAGAAATAAAGAAAATGATAGTAGCCCAGGACCCTAAAGCATTTGACAAAAAAGCCCCTGCAAAAAAGAAAACAGCAGTGAAGAAGAAAGCAGCAGTGAAAAAGGTGAAGAAATAGCAGGGTTATGTCTGATTTTTTGATGTCTGATTTGTGTGGTTTGAAGAATAGTATTTGTTGTTGCTGTGTTTATCATTGTTGAAGTATTTAGGCTTTCTTGTACAAAAAGATAGTTGTGATTTTACAATACTAAATAGAGTCACTGTCACGTTAAATTAGTGGACTATTCAAAAAGAACACTCGTTTAAATCAGACATCAAAAAATCAGACATCAGACATTTAAGTTATGCTGACAATACAATATTCCCTTACAAAAGAAGATTACAATAACTATTACACTTTCGTAACCTGGGATGCGCCGGGCAGGCAAAGGAAAAGAAGCCTTTATTACCTACGGCAAATGGGGACGATTGTTTTATTTACTGCTGTATTTTTTTACACAGGTCTGTTCGACAGGAGCAGTATTTTCGCATTTGTGGTGATCAGTATTATTTTACTCACTTCTGTTTTATCCATCGCCGGTGTGCGCACTTCTATCCGGCAGCAAGCAAGCCTCATCAGCGACGATCCGGAAAATGCATCCATTTTTCTACCCGCAACTGTAACCATATCAGAAGCAGGTATTTTACTACACGATGAATATAGCGAACGCAGGTACCAATGGCCCGCGTTCACAAAAAAGCAAGAAAACGACGACTATTACTTTTTGTTTTACAGTTCTTTGGAAGCGGTCATTATTCCCAAAAGAGTTTTCACTACTTCGGAAAAATTGTTGTTTGATGAGATGCTTCTCCGCTTTTTATCGTTTGATGCAGAAATAGGCTACCTGATGAAAAATTGAAATTGCAATATTTATCTTCTACCACAATCCTTCAATTTAAGATGGGATTGTAGCGTGCAATTGTCCCGATTGCCAGCATCCATAAAGCCTCGGAACTATTGAAAAATCTGCTCCGAAAAGTTAATCACACACCTGTGGAAAATTTTAACTTCTTTATATTACAGCATTTAACGAATTTCAACTATCAAATAAAATATATTGATAGAAAGCAAAGAAATATCAGCACTGTTCACCTTAATAGATGATCCCGACAACTTCGTTTACAGCAGCGTAAGCGATAAAATAATTTCCTTTGGCAAGGCCATTATTCCAAACCTGGAAGACCTATGGGAAAACACTATTAATGAAGAAGTACAGGAAAGAATTGAGTTACTAATTCATAAATTACACTTCACCGACCTTAGCAACGATTTTACAAACTGGAAGAACGGAAGTTGTGAATTACTGCAAGGTTCCATGTTGACGGCCCAATACCATTATCCCGAAATGCAGGCGCTGCAAGCCTTACAGGAGATTGAAAAAATGCGTCGCAATGTTTGGCTCGAATTGAATAACTACCTTACCCCTCTGGAAGAAATAAATGTGCTTACCAGCATCCTGTATAATTATTACAAATTAAAAGGTGTTGAAATTGGGTATAGCCAGCCTGAAGATTTTTTAATTAACAAAACACTTGAAACAAAAAAAGGCAATGCCATCAGCAATGGCATTATTTATTTAGTGTTGTGTGAGCTGCTGGATATTCCCGTAAAGGCCATCAATATTCCGCGACAGTTCATACTGGGTTATTTTGATTTGCAGTACGAATTTATGAACCCGGTAAGCCATTCATCGCAAAAAATAATTTTTTATGTTGATCCGTTAAACGGGCAAATTTATTCTCATAAAGATATTGAAAGCTATTTTAAGCGAATCAATGTTCCACCTGTTGCTTCGTATTTTAAGCAGATGGATAACAGGCGCATCATACAATTTTTGCTGGAAGAATTAAGCAAATGTTTTGATGATGACCGTAACCGTTATAAGATGGATGAATTGCTCTCCATTGTAAAATTGTTAGATGATTGATTTTAATTTAGAGGTGTCATCTTTTTAAAAAGGCGACACTTCTTTTTACGCTCCTATCTTAAATGACTTTACATGCCTATCGGAAACTGGTAAAAAATATCTGTCTGTTTTACCCATCCATTTTTAACATACAATGATTGAGCATTGTAATTGTCTGCGGTAGTTTCAAGCAACATCCATTTGGCGTCAATTTGCCTTCCGTATTCTTTTGCCCTGTTGAGTAATGCCCCGGCAACGCCCTGCCCACGGGCTTCTTCAACCACAAACAAATCATTCAATAATAAGGCAGGCTTTAGTGAAACTGATGAAAAAACAGGATACAATTGTGTGAATCCAACAGCCGCACCTTCTGCAACAGCAAAAAAAATAATTGATTGCTTTTGCAATACCCGGTCCTGCAAAAATT
>JBGSIG010000163.1:0-4893 GCA_041742655.1 Ferruginibacter sp.
CTTTTACCTCCGTCAGCAACAACTGTGCGATGGTTAATTTTTCAGATGCCGAAAAAGATACGCCGCTGGTTTGTTCACCATCGCGGAGTGTAGTATCCATTATTTCAATATGTCGTTGTGCTTTTTTCAATTGCTGGCAGCAGGGCTTTTTTATTTATTATAAATGTTGAAGATTTAGAATAGCTATTTAAACAGAATTACACCGCCTTTTCTTTTGCAAAAGCAGCAATATCCGATTTCATGGCCTGCAAATAATCGATATCATCGTATCCATTTAACAAATTATTTTTCTTGTAACCATTAATGTTGAATGACTCTTTTGCGCCGGTTGAAAGTATGGTTATGGTTTGGTCAGGTAAACTGATCTCAATGGTAGTTTTTGGATCAGCTTCAATTGCGGAGAATATTTGTTCTAAAAATGCGGGGCTTACCTGCACCGGTAAAATGCCCATATTGATGGCATTGTTTTTAAAAATGTCTGCAAAAAAACTTGATACTACAGCCCTGAATCCATAATCGTAAATAGCCCAGGCTGCGTGCTCACGGCTGCTGCCACTTCCAAAATTTGTACCGCCAACCAATATCTTACCAGAATAGATAGGATTGTTTAAAATAAATTCCTGCTGAGGTGTATCATCAGCATTGTAACGCCAGTCTCTAAACAGGTTATCGCCGAAACCCTCACGGGTAGTTGCTTTTAAAAAACGAGCAGGGATGATCTGATCAGTGTCCACATTTTCAATCGGTAGAGGAACAGCTGTACTAGTAAGAGTAGTAAATTTATCGTAAGCCATAATTTGTTGTTTTTTTGTGAGTGGTGAGTTGTCAGTAGTTTGTGGTGAGTAGTCAGCGAATGTCGTTTTGTAGCACTCACCATTCACTACTCACTACTCACCATTACATTAATTCTCTTGGATCTGTTACAAAGCCTGTTACCGCAGCGGCGGCGGCCACCAACGGACTCGCCAGCATTGTGCGGCTTCCAGGGCCTTGTCGTCCTTCGAAATTACGGTTGCTGGTGCTAACTGCATATTTGCCTGCAGGTACTTTATCATCATTCATGGCCAGGCATGCAGAGCAACCAGGCTGACGTAATAAAAATCCTGCTTCAGTGAGAATATCTAAAATACCTTCCTTTTTAATTTGCTCTTCAACAATGTGAGATCCAGGCACTATCCATGCAGTAACATGCTCTGCTTTTTTACGTCCTTTTATAATTGATGCAAAGGCCCTAAAATCTTCAATGCGGCCATTGGTGCAACTGCCGATAAATACGTAATCTACTTTCTTGCCAATCATCTGGTCTTCTTCATTAAAACCCATATAATTCAACGATTTTTCATAAGTAGCTGCGCCTCCTTTTAAATCAACTCCTTTAGGTATCGATTTGGAAATACCCATGCCCATACCAGGGTTAGTACCATAAGTAATCATTGGTTCAATATCCGCTGCATCAAAAGTATATTCCTTATCAAATTCAGCTCCCGCATCTGTCTTAAGTGTTTTCCAATAAGCCAATGCCTTATCCCATGCTGCACCTTTTGGTGCCATCTCCCTTCCATTGATATACGCAAAAGTAGTTTCGTCAGGAGCAATCATACCGCCCCGGGCACCCATTTCAATACTCATATTACAAACCGTCATACGGCCTTCCATAGTCATCTTTTCAAATACATCACCGGCATATTCTACAAAATATCCGGTGGCACCTGCGGTGGTTAATTTTGAAATTATATACAACGTAACATCTTTTGGCGTAACTGCTTTTCCCAAACTACCGTTTACGTTTATGCGCATTTTTAATGGCTTAGGCTGCATGATACATTGAGAGGATAACACCATCTCCACTTCAGAAGTACCGATACCAAAAGCGATTGCACCAAATGCCCCGTGGGTAGAAGTGTGCGAGTCACCACAAACAATGGTCATACCCGGAAGGGTGATACCATTTTCGGGACCTACCACATGTACAATACCATTTTTAGGATTACCAAGGCCCCAGTGCGAAATGCCATATTTAGCGGCATTTTGTTCCAATGCCTTTAGCTGGTTGTTAGATAAAGGATCTGCAACCGGTAAATGCTGGTTGATGGTAGGTGTATTATGATCGGCGGTAGCAAAAGTATCTTCAGGAAACATCACACCCAGCCCCCTGCTTTCCAACCCTAAAAATGCAACCGGACTGGTAACTTCATGTATAAAATGCCGGTCGATAAAAAATACGTCTGGCCCATCTTCAATTTTTCTAACAACGTGTGCGTCCCACACCTTATCAAACAATGTATCCGGCTTGTTACTCATTGTAAAATTTTTTTTGAATTATTTTGCAAATATCCATCGTTATTAGGGAAAAATTGCAAAAAATCCGATAAATCTGATTTTCTGTTGAATAATATCTCTCTAAAAGAATGAAGCGAAGTTTGTTTGGGATACCATAAAGGAATTTTAATCATTGGACGATTGTACTCAATTTCTTTTATTAAGCAAAGGACACCTTTAAACTAAAGAAGAATATCATATACCAAAAGACAAAATCTCTATGGCAAAAGTGGCAGCGGAATTGATATAATGGGGATGCTCCGATGGAGCAAATATTCATTTCGCTTTTTTTATACAAAGCGTGCGTTCCTACGGAACCTGTACCTTGTTGATATAGATTGAAAATTACATGATCATCACAAATCAGAAATAGGCCTATACTTTGGCACCAACGATTTCATTACCAACCAGGCAATTAAATAAGCCACCGCACAAAAAGAAAACATGATAGTGTAGCCAGTTTCGATATGGCCCAGGGCTTTATAATGATCAAATAAAGCACCGCCAGCTTTTGTAATAAGCACGCCGCCAATACCGCCTGCCATACCCCCAATACCGATGATAGAACCCACGGCTTTTTTAGGAAACATATCGGAAACAGTTGTGAATATATTTGCCGACCAGGCCTGGTGTGCAGACACACCGATACCAATTAGAAGAACTGGTACCCAAAAACTAATATAACCAAATGGCTGCGCCAGTAAAACTACCAATGGTAAAACAGCAATCAGTAACATTGCTTTCATACGGCCATCATAAGCGGTGTATCCCTTTTTTATAAAGTACATCGGAAACCAGCCGCCCGAAATACTCCCCAGCATTGCCATGGTGTACACCACGGTAAGGGGCGGCGTAACGGCTTCGTCAATTATGCCATACTGCGCTTTAAGGTAGGCAGGTAACCAGAAAAGAAAAAACCACCAAACACCATCCGTCATAAATTTTCCGAACGTGAATGCCCAGGTTTGTTTATATCCTAACAATTTTACCCATGATACTTTTTCCTTTTCAATTACATCGGTTTCTTCCACTTCTCCTTCCTGTATATAAGCCAGTTCTGCAGTTGACAATCTTTTTTGTTTTTCAGGCTTTTCATAGAAAAAAAGCCAGAGAATAAGCCATACAAATCCAAGTGCGCCCATTACAACAAAAGCTGCTTCCCATCCCCAATGTACCCTGATCCAGGGAACGGTCATCGGTGCAAGAATAGCGCCCACATTGGCTCCTGAATTGAAAATGCCGGTTGCCAATGATCTTTCTTTTTTGGGGAAGTATTCTGCAGTGGCTTTTATTGCTGCAGGAAAATTGCCCGCTTCGCCAAAGGCCAGCAATGCCCGTGAAAACATCAGGCCCACTACAGAAACAGAAAAACCAGCAATACCAGCCCATCCTAATATATTGACAATACTCTCACCGATAGGAATTGACAAGGCATGTATGATGGCTGCAATCGACCAGACAATTATTGCCAGCGCATACCCTTTTTTAGTACCTAATTTATCAATAATGCGGCCGGCAAAAAGCATGGAAAAAGCATACACAAACTGAAACACTGCGGTGATATTGGCGTAGTCAGTATTTGTCCAGTTAAATTTTTCAGCGAGGTAAGGTTGTAAAAGGCTTAGCACCTGCCTGTCGAGATAATTTACAGTGGTTGCAAAAAACAATAAGGCACAAATGGTCCACCTGTATTTTCCAATGGCTTGCAGTTTCATATGCTGATTTTTTGCACCCAGCTACAACAATTGCTTCTCGCAACGTTGTGGCAGAGTAGTGAATACTGATCGTTATTTTATTTATTCTTTATAGTAGCTATCAATGCTAATACTTCTTTCGTATCTTTTTCTATAGTGGCGTAATCTTTTGCTTCCATTAATTTTTTACTAATCAGTTTGCTGCCCATACCTACGGCGCACACACCTGCTTTGTACCAACCTTCGATATTTTCTTTTGTTGTATCTACTCCACCTGTTGGCATAAATAGAAGCGCTGGAAAAATATCTTTGATGCCGCTTAAAAATTCAGGCCCAAGCATATTGCCGGGAAAAAGTTTGATGAATTTGATGCCCACATTTTCAGCCGCAATTATTTCACTGGGTGTCATACACCCGGGTGCGTAAAAAATGTCTTTGCCCACTGCATAATCAGCTACTTCTTTTACAAAACCAGGACTTACCAAAAAATCCGCTCCTGCTTCAATATAGTCATTCGCCTGTTGCAGGTTCTTGATTGTTCCTATACCGATTAACATATCGGGCATATCGGCATTTCTTACGTCAATCATTTTAGTAAAATTCTTTAATGCCGCCTCGCCACGATTGGTATATTCCACGGCTTTGATACCTGCTGCATAAATGGCTTTCAATACCTCAATACTTATTGTTTCATCGGCATTAAAATATAAAGGGAGTATTCCCTGTTGTACGATGGCCTCTTTAATTTGTTGCGTTGTTTTCATATTCTAAATTTTTACTTTAATCACCAGTTTTTTTATTTCTTTATCGCCAATCATAGGCGCATGCACATCCTCAGGAAACAGGATTACAAACTGCCCGTCGGTTAATTGAAAAAACA
>JBGSIG010000164.1:0-2958 GCA_041742655.1 Ferruginibacter sp.
CTATAATTTTACAGCAAGTTAATTAAACCCTGGTTATGACAGATGAACAGTATATGAAACAGGCATTGAAGGAGGCTCAAAGGGCTTTTGACGAAGAAGAAGTGCCCATTGGCGCCATCATTGTAATGAACGAACGCATAATTGCAAAAGGATATAACCAGGTAGAAAAACTTACTGACAGTACTGCCCATGCCGAAATAATAGCACTGACGGCAGCCTTCAATTTTTTAGGTAGTAAATACTTGCCCGATGCAACTTTATACGTAACCATACAGCCATGCATTATGTGCAGCGGGGCATTATACTGGAGTAAAATTGGCCGTGTTGTGTACGGAGCCGAGGATGAAAAAAATGGTTATAAACGAGTAGCTCAAACGGTTTCTCCCTTTCACCCAAAAACAGTGGTAACCGGCGGCGTGTTACAAGAAGAATGTGTGCACCTAATGAAAGAATTTTTTAAAGCGAGGCGATGACCCTGGTGCCATGTTTTTGAATAAATCAATTTATCGATTTGTGAATGGTCAATGGTCAAATATGGATCATTCCGAAACGTTGACTCACACTCAAGCGCATTGCAACAATTCGTGTAATTTGTGCCCTATAATTCGTGTAATAAAATAACCAACACGCTAAAGAACAATTAATCTTTTCCGGGCGTCTTTGTTTTTTTGGGTAACAGATATAAAATAAACACCCGTTTTTACCTGCAGAAACATTTGAATTTCTTCTTCGCCGCTGGTTAAAAGCCGGTTATCTTCCCGCCATACTTTGCCTTTTGTGTCTGTAACCCGCACTACCACCATGCCCGCTTCAA
This sequence comes from Ferruginibacter sp., assembly GCA_041742655.1. Taxonomy (GTDB): domain Bacteria; phylum Bacteroidota; class Bacteroidia; order Chitinophagales; family Chitinophagaceae; genus Ferruginibacter. The sequence continues at coordinate 815 of JBGSIG010000164.1, forward strand.
AGCCTTTTACCTTAATTGAAACTTTGTTTCTTGCCGGATTGGGATAAAGTATTAAAGAAGCAGCGTCAACCGCCGGTGTGATTTTTCGGTTTGTGGCATGTTGTGTGCCGGTAGTTGTTGAGGAACTGTCGCTTGGGCTGATTTGTTGTGAAAAACAAACGGTGCTGACAAGGCAGCATGTTAAAACAAGAAAGGAATGAAACATAAATTTGATTTAATGGGGATAACATGTGGACAAATATCATGTAAATTTTTCACAATACCATCATAAAGTTCTGGGGCACATTGAATTTGTTATCTAAACATAAGGCAGTTAAATTTGTAAAACATTTTACATATTTCAATTTTTAATCAAAAAAATAACAAACATTATGGCATTTACATTACCGGCTTTACCATATGCATACGATGCATTGGAGCCAAATATTGACATTTTAACCATGCAAATACATCATGATAAACATCACCAGGCTTATGTTGATAATTTGAACAAAGCCATTGCAGGCACAGCAAACGAAGGCAAAACAATTGAAGAACTGGTAGCTGCGGCAGGTACTATTAGCCCGGCGGTTCGAAATAATGGTGGCGGGCACTGGAACCACAGTTTTTTCTGGGAAACAATGGCACCAAAAGCAGGCGGCGCACCTTCGGGAGCATTGGCAACTGCAATTGATGCCGCGTTTGGAAGGTTTGATTCGTTTAAAGAAAAATTTGCAGCCGCAGGCATGACCCGTTTTGGAAGTGGCTGGGCGTGGTTGATTGTAAAGGATGGTAAGCTTGAAGTTTCTTCAACACCAAACCAGGATAATCCATTAATGGATGTGGCTGAAGTAAAAGGCACTCCTGTTTTAGGTTGTGATGTGTGGGAACATGCTTACTATTTAAAATATCAAAACAAGCGTGCAGATTATTTAGCTGCTTTTTGGAATGTGGTTGACTGGACAAAGGTTAGCAGCCGCTATGAAGCCGCCAAATAACCGAAATATTTTATCTTGATTTTTACGAGGCTGCAACTGTAGAAGGTGGCAGCTTTTTTTATGGCACCGGGTCGTGCCCATGCCCGCCCCAGGGATTGCAACTTAAAATGCGTTTAACGGTTAACCACAAACCTTTTATGGGGCCATATTTTTGCAGCGCCTCTATACCGTATTGTGAGCAGGTCGGGGTGTAGCGGCACCTGCCCGGCAGCCATGGAGAAATGATACACTGGTACCCTTTTATTAAAGCAATAAACGGAAAACTAAGTATTTGTTGAATTGTTTTCACTTACTATTTTTTGCAGCCTGTTTATTATAAACGCTATTTTTTCAACAACCAAACTATGCCCTGGAATTTCCTTGCCTGTATAAATAATAAAAACGGCTAAGGGCTTATTATTGTTCGCCAGGGTATTTTTTTGCAGGCGGTACGCTTCTTTCATCAACCTGCGGATGCGGTTTCTGTCTACGGCTTTTTTAAAATGTTTGGTACTTACGGTAAACCCGGCCTGCAGTGCATTGTCGCCCGGCACCGGCATGTGTTTCCATATAACCCTGAACGGAAAAGCATTGAACGATTTACCTTCTTTAAATAATTGCTCTATCACCTTGCGGCTTTTCAGGCGCTCGGCTTTGCCAAGTGTATATCGTATGGGGTGCTGCAAGTAAACAAAAATAAAAAAAGCCCTCCAAAAGGAAAGCTTATATTTTAATACTACAATTCTCCTCTCAGGAGAACGAGAGATTATTTTTTACCGAAACGTTCGTCAGAAACAGTCAGTTTTACACGACCTTTTTTACGACGGCTTGCTAACACCTTGCGGCCATTAGCAGTTTGCATACGTTGACGAAATCCATGAACATGTTTTCTTCTGCGTACATGTGGTTGGTATGTTCTTTTTTTACCTGGCATTGTATTAAGTTTTTCCTTTTACAAAAATTATTTAATAAACATTTTAACCTACATTCATCAGGGCACCATCCCTGCTGCTTGTGAAAGGACGGCGAAGGTAAGGGAAATTTGTGATTTGATATTTGCGATGTTGTTATTTTTTATTATTACAGTGCTAAATGGCTTGATTGCACAGGCTTTCCGTAGAAAATAGTGGCTTTGTGGTCGAATTCTTCCGCCGAATCTGTGGTAAAAAAAACAGACTGGCCATTTTT
>JBGSIG010000165.1:0-5043 GCA_041742655.1 Ferruginibacter sp.
ATCATTTTAATGGCCTGGTCTGCCAAATCTTTTGATAAATGATATCCCTGTTCAGGTAAGTAAGGCTGTTCAATAGCGTGGTTATCTTCAGTAAGATCAGGATAAAATTGGTTGGTTTCACCGCCAATAAATCCATAAAAACGATCGTAGCCCTGTTGGAGTGGCCATTGGCTTTTATTGGCTCCCGCAGAAAGATCAGTTTCAGGAACGTTATGATCTTTTCCCAGCCAGAAAGTGCTCCAGCCATTGTCATTTAATATCTGTGCCATAGTAGCAGCCTGTGCAGGCAACTGGCAACTATATCCGGGAAAGCCATTGGCACCTTCTGTAATTGCACCCATACCATTAAGGTTATGGTTACGGCCGGTATTGATGCATGACCTGGTGGGTGAACAAAGCGCAACAGTATGCCACTGTGTATAAGTAAGACCGTCAGCAGCAAGTTTATCCATTGTTGGCATACTTATTCTGCCCCCGTACGGCGACCATGCACCCAGGCCGGTATCATCATATAAAATGAACAAAACATTCGGCGCTCCTTCCGGCGCTTTTTTGCGTATAAAGGGAGCCCAATCTGCTTTTGAATCCCTTACATCTAATTTAATAACACCATTGAAACCCGATGAATCAGTTTGTTCTCCTGTACCTGTTTTCTGCTGCGATTGATTACAACTGGATGTGATTGCTGAGAATGAAGCAAGCAATACGGCAGCGATTAAAAATTTTCTTTTCATTTCTTTTGTATTATTTGTGATTGATTTTTTTATTGTCTCGCGGGTACTATAAAATAGTTGAAATAAGCTATTTATCCTCTTCCATTTGTGCTACTTCATAAGCATCATCGCCATCCTGTTTTACAGGCAGGTAATAAGTTTCGCCTACTTTTACGTATGTCTGGTCACCAATTTTTACCTCTTCGCCACCTTCGGGAAGGTTCTTTACTACTGCACCTGCCGGTGGCGCTACTACCTTGTAGCCACTGCCGCTTTTTTCGTAATAAGAACCACCATAATAGTTGTTGGTTACATTATTAACCACTACGGTTTCTGAATTGGGAGGTAATGTTTTTATAGTACCGCCGATAGGTGCCGCTACTGCCGAGTAACCACCATTGGAGGGCTCGTACCAAACACCCTGGTCGTAATGATACTGGGCATTATTTACACTCACGATAATGGCTGTTGCAGCCATGGTAGCCACAAATGCTCCCCATGGATGCCAAACCGGGCCCCATACAAACGGGCGGTAGGGATGATATGCATAAGGGCGGTAACTATAACACCTGTAACCTCCATAACTATATGGAGGCCGGTGATATGTGTTTATATTATTGCGCCTTACAACTGTATTGCGGTTGTTGCTTACATTAATGTTTACGTTTTTTTTGCTGTTGTCAATGTTTACTTTATTACCAATATTGTTGTTGCCACCACCAATTTTGTTTTTGTTGCCATTATTAGGGTTGCCGCCAATATTTGGTTGATTGTTGCTATTGTTGTTTCCCAAACCGCCACCATTATTTGGCCTGTTTCCATTATTGTTGTTGCCTCCCAAATTCGACCTGTTGCCACCACTATTATTGTTGTTATTCCCGAAACCGCCGCCACCAGACCGGTTGGAGCTTGTTTGCGCAGGCCTTGCTTTACTTTGGCTGGCTCCTCCATTTATACTATTCCGATTGCCACCGCCACCTGAACGAGCATTGCCGCCACCCCCAGCAGCCGGACGGGCCCCACCGCCGCCGCCATGTTTCATCATCTGCGCAAAAAGCTGATCACCGACCAGCATAAATATTATTGTGAGCAGCACCAGCAGTTTGCTCTTATTAGTTGTAATTATTTTTCTTATCATAACGGTATTTTTATTTTATTGAGCAGATTGTTTTTGAGGAGTTTTAGGAAGTATGATCAAAGGGGCTGCATGTGGCGGCCTTTCAAATTCAAAAAACGAATCGGGTACTTTGGTATCAAATTGCCAGTCTGATAAATTTACTTCGTAATATCGGTTGGCATTTTTTTCATTGCGGATTACAAAGCGTGCGGGTAAAAAATAGGCATCGTCGGAGATCCATAATTGATAGGTCATACCATTTCCCCTGGCGGCTATCTTGTAATAATTTTTATCATTCATCATTACTTTTCCAAGGTATTCTATCCTGTCAGCATCCTCCATCAGGTCATCAGTAAATGTTGGATAAAATAAATCGGCAGCCGGAAAATCAACGCCATAATCATCGTGTACTTTATTAATGGTTTCAATTGTACTTCCCGGCGCTGTTTCCATAGCACCAAAAAAATTGTTGGTGAAAGAATAATATACCAGGCGGGAGCCATTATACCAATAGCCAGATTTGCCTTTGTCTCCTTCTGTCATAACCTGCATTTTATCAGCACCCTGAAAAGTAACGGTGCTATACTGGTCGTGCGTGAGTAAACCATAATCCTCATCGGTTTCATCAAGTATGGTATGGGTTTTAAAAGAGCAGGATGTTAGGTCACCAATAAAACTGGTCATTTTATCCAATAGCTTTATGGCTATGGAGTCATAGAGTTTTTCCTGTGCAAATGCATTTGATTGAATAATGCAGAAAAAAAATAGCAGTGCTAATAGCTTTCCGTATCGTGATCCGACAGCTATCGGATGTTGGTTGTTGCTTGTCATGTGTAATAAAAATTATTAAATGGTTTAAAAAACTGAGTTTTTTTATCTGATGTAATTCTGCCTAAAGAGAATAGAGTTGTTTAATTAATCAAAAAAGATTTGCAGTCCTTATTGCAATCCCGGGCATCAAAAATTTACCTAAATGTTATTGGTAATGAATGGACATATTGATCCCTAAAAATTAAAAAATGTTTTACCAATTGTAAAGTGTCAAATTTTTTACACAGATATTGCAAGCAACGCTACTATTAAATGTGCTAAAAAAATTAAAACAGGTATACATGTAAAAAGTCAAAATAAAATCATGCAAATTCAACCAGAGTCAAAAATAGAGATTTGAAAAAACACATTAAAAATAAATGATGGTGGTATAGAATTAACTCTACAAGGTGGGCTTGGATGGAACGAGCAATGGGCATTGGGCAGTCAGGACGAGTCACCTCCCGATAGCAATCGGGACACCTCAATAGTTTATTTTATAAAGCGTACACAGGTCGATGAGCGCTTTAAAATTAGTGGTGTCAGTTTTTTGGTAGATCCTTTTTTTGAGCGTAGAAATGGAATTCATTTTTAGATTTAAGGTTTCAGAAATCTGTTTAGTTCCAAAACCGTTCAACATATAATGCAGTACCTGCAACTCTCTTGAAGTAAGTGTTTTAAATGGGTTAATACCGGAAACCATCAGGTTGCTTTCTTCTATTCTTTTATCGTTATTAAAAAAGTTGGTAAGCACTTTCACTACCGTGGCATTGTCGGTTGTTTTTGATAAGTAGTAGGAAATATTATATTGCTTTAAAGATGCACCATGTATTTCTGCGGGCTGCATGGAAAAAATAAGAATCTTTAACGATGGATACAGGGCTTTAATGTTAGGCAGAATTTCCATTGCACTTCCATCGGCAAATATCAAGTCTAATATTAAGTGGGTAAAATAATGTTTATTTAATTCAGACATTACTTTTGAACAGCTTGCAGCTTCTGTGATGCTATAATTACCAATCTCCATTTGTATCAACAGAGATACACCCCGGCGGATAATGCCATGATCGTCTCCAATTAATATTTTAGGTTTTATCAGCATTATTTAGTTAAAAAGTAAAATTGATTGTATTAAAGGTTTGCGGCCCACGAGTTTATTCTACAAAACAAAAATATAGTTGGCATTTTTTTTATGCCAACGGCAATCTCACCGTTACCATGGTGCCTTTGTTTTTGCTACTTTTTACTGTAAAAGTGCCCTGCATCATTTTCAACAGGTCTTTTATAATAAGATAACCAAGCCCGGTGCCTTTTTTATTATCAACGTTTGCGGAGGTTACAATTCTTTCATCCAGCACCAGGTTATTTACCTGCTCCGCTGTCATTCCCACTCCTGTATCAACTACATTTAGTTTAATCATTGCCTCATCTTTAGAACAGTCAACTTTTATTTTTCCTTCATTGGTAAAGTTTAGGCTATTCAAAACCAGGTTGTATATCATTACCCGCAATGGTTCCAGGTATTGATATATCACAAAATTCACCGGTACATCATTTTGGAGCTGCGTGTTTTTCTCCTTTGCAAAAAAACGCAATACACCAAATACCATCTCTACCAGGTGATGCAGATCAAATTCTTCTTTGCGCATTCGCTGGTTAGGATTTTGGTAAATGATCCAGTTTAAAATTTGCGAAGAAAGCATTTCCATATCTTTTGCCGTTTGTGTTATTTCTGAAATGGTTTCCATTTGTTGCTTTTTTTCAATACTGCCTTTATTTTCAACCAATGCCTTACCGGCATAATGCATAAATTTCAAGGGCGTTATTATATCATGATTGATCACGGATATTAGCCGTGTTTTTATCTCGTCATTTTTTTCAAGCTGGATATTTTTTAAATTTAGGTCCTTTGTTTTTTCATCTACCAGGGCAGACAACTTTTTTTCTTTTATATCGTACTGGCGTAAGCGCAACCTAAAAATTAAATATACGAGCCCGGCAACCGCAAGCCCCACCGTTATCCTAAACCACCATTGCTGATAAAATGGTGCGGCAATGTTAAAGGCAATGGTAGAATAAGAATAATTATTAATTCCAAAGCCATTCATCTTTCTTACGGATAAAGTATAAGAACCATAACTTAAATTAGCAAAACTGATCTTCGGTTCTTCAGAATTCATGTCTATTGGTATCCATGGATCGCCATTTAATTTATAATCCATGTACAGGTTTTCCTTTTTGCACCAGGCATTAACACCTAATAACATCTCCAGCTTTTTTACCTGTTCCGGAAGCTGTATTGCTTTACCTGCCTGAACATTTATTTTGTTGCCGTTAACCAGTATTTCATCAATGTAAATTTTGCCCGAGGGTAGTGAAACAGATGTTTTTTCGGGGTTAAAC
>JBGSIG010000166.1:0-4997 GCA_041742655.1 Ferruginibacter sp.
TTATTTTCCATTTTAAATTCCATTATGGCAGCAATTGATTTTGCTCTTGTTTTTGCAAGTGTGGCATTTTTACCCGTAAATAAATTGTCAACAGAAGAAGAAAATAAAAAAATCCATCGGCTAAAATGTTTTGGTTGCAAAGGAATTTTTTTGTTTAGGTCATAGTGAACCTCCATTGCATTTTTTTTATACACCGGGTTGTCCAATAAAATGGTTTCCCAAAAATCAACTATCACAGGTATGTGTACTTCCCAGTTCATATTCACTACATCGTTAAATATGAAGCCGATGGTACTGTCTTTTTTTACTTGCTCATAAAAGGCCATCATCAGCCTGGTAATATCTTCCCTTGTTTCAATATCTTTTTTAATATCCATATTTTTCTTTCCACCTTTCTTTTAAAAATTTTCTTATTTCTTCTTCACGGGCATTTTTTTGCGGTACATAAAAAGCGGTGCCTTTTAACTGGTCGGGCAAATATTCCTGTAATGTAAAGTTGTCATCAAACTGGTGAGCATACTTATAGTCTTTTCCATAGTTCATTTCTTTCATCAGGTTGGTGGGGGCATTGCGCAAATGTATTGGAACGGGGAGATCGCCTGTATGTTTTACCGCATCAGAGGCTGCACTTATAGCCATCACAGCGGCGTTACTTTTGGGCGATCCGGCAAGATAAGCTGCACATTGTGATAGTATGATTCTGCTTTCAGGATAACCTATAATACTAACTGCCTGGAAGGTGCTGGTAGCCAACAAAAGCGCATTGGGATTGGCATTGCCGATATCTTCGCTTGCAAAAATCAACATACGTCTTGCAATAAATTTTACATCCTCACCGCCTTCAATCATCCGGGCCAGCCAATACAAGGCTCCGTTTGGATCGCTGCCCCGCATACTCTTAATAAAGGCTGAAATAATATCGTAATGCTGTTCCCCTTTTTTGTCGTATAAAGCAATTCGTTGCTGGGCAATTTCCATTACTTTGTTGTCGGTAATTACAGCATTTTTTCCCAGCACATCTGTAACCAGTTCAAAAAGATTCAGCAACTTTCTTGCATCGCCACCTGAAATGGTAAGCAGTGCATCAGACTCTAAAAGATTAATATTTTTTTGGTGCAGCAACGCATCTTTTTTCATAACGTCATTTAAAAGCTGTACCAGTTCTTTTTTATCCAGCGCTTTTAAAACATACACCTGGCAGCGGCTCAGCAAGGCGCTGTTTACTTCAAATGAAGGGTTCTCTGTAGTAGCGCCAATCAGCCGAATGATTCCTTTTTCAACGGCTCCCAGTAAAGCATCCTGCTGGCCTTTATTAAAGCGGTGAATTTCATCTATAAAAAGAATGGTGCCCGGTTTTGTTTTGGCAACTTCAATTACTTCCCGTACATCTTTTACGCCCGCTGAAATAGCACTTAAAGTAAAAAACGGAACCTGTAATGTATGCGCTATTATGTTTGCAATGGTGGTTTTACCTACGCCGGGCGGGCCCCACAAAATTATTGATGGAAGTTTACCCTGTTCGATAGCGGTACGTAAAATACTGCCCTTGCCGGTAAGATGTTCCTGGCCAACCAACTCGGCGAGGGAATTTGGGCGCATTCGTTCTGCTAATGGTGCTGCACTCATACTATAAAGATAGTATGGTTAAATTGTTTTTACGCAGACCTCCTGCAGATTAATGGATGTCATAAAAAGGCCTAGAAAGTTTAACAAGCCAAGGGCTATTTTAGATACGGTAAAATTTCTTCAACAAGTACTATTTTTTGTGAGTCATCCAGTTCCAGCACAATCAAATACCCATTTGCACCACCGGCTTTTTTAACCGCATCTGCCAGTTTCTGCTCGTCGCTGAAAATGCGCTTCCCTTCGGCGTCCCAAATTTCTTTCGTACACAGGCAACCCGCTGTTGGGGTATAAGGGTAGTACACCTGGCCTTTATAAAATGCAGGATCAACCGCTGTTCCATGCGCAATTATTTCTGTACGACCTGCTTCGCTGGCATATAGTGTTTCGTAAAAAGGCTCATAGTTTTTAAGAGTTGAAGGCAATAGCCGGCTGTACCATTTTTTGCTCCAGGTGGTATCTGTAATGCTGCTGTCTTTTAAAAAATGCATCAGCGAAGTCTCGTAGGGCATTGATAGCTGTAAATTATCTGTGGGCCCGATGAATTGATTTTTACTGCTGCCAAACCCATACATTCTAAAAATGCCCTGCGGAGTGTTTCCATTGCTGAGATATGCCGGAAAATTGCTCAGGCTCCTGGCGAGTTGTGGTACATAGAATATTTCACCATCATTATTTTTGACAAAATTGCCGGTACTATCTTTTACAATTACAATGCCGGGGTAGTCTCGGTTCTTTCGCTGAATGCTGTATACAATTACGTTGCCGTATAAGAAGTTTTTACTTAATAAGTTTTTCAGTTGGGTGTTGTTTAGAAAACTGTTTTTTTTTGAAAGGTTGTCCATCCGGCGAAAAAGTTCCAGCATAATCGTCATATTATTTTCGCCTGTAAAAAGGATTGGCTTTTTCGTAGCTGTTTTTTTTATGTCAGCCATTATTTTTTTTGAGGTATCAGAACGTAACAGATATTCAGCGCACATAGCAAATATTTTTGCATTACTTGTAGTAGACATCAGGCGTGACACTGGGTGCTGAAATTTAAAATATTGATTGGCGTACAGCATTTCCACTAGCGACTGTTGGAAATATACACTTCTTCTTTCCATATTATCTACGGCTGTTTTTACAGCAGGCTGCATAGAGGGAGGGAGATAATTGAGCAGTTCTATCGCACTAAATGCATCCTGCCAGTTTTCTTCTGTTTCATCATTTAAAGGCAGCGATAAATTTTGAGTGATAGAATGGTTTATAAGATCATTGTAAAACTTTTTCCTGTTTTGCGCAGTAGTGAATTTTGAAAAGCCCTCAGCCGTTTGTGCCAACGCACCAGCACAATAAAAAGCAATTATTAAGAGGAGCAATATTTTTTTCATTGATACAAAGTAAAATAAAAAATGTGGTAACGGATGATTGGTAAACGTTGCTTTATTAAAAACCCTGTTAACATCTGCTAACAGGGTTTTTATAATGAGTCATCAAATGTCTATTTTAAATCAAGCTTTATCTGTAATTCTTCAAACTGTTTAGCATCAATAGTACTTGGCGCATCCAGCATTACATCGCGGCCGCTATTATTTTTCGGAAAGGCAATAAAATCACGGATACTTTCACTGCCGCCAAGGATGGCACACAAACGGTCGAAACCAAAGGCCAGACCACCGTGTGGCGGCGCACCATATTCAAATGCGCCCAATAAAAAGCCAAATTTATGCTGTTGTTCTTCGGCATCCATTCCCAGGGCCGCAAACATTTTTTCCTGCAATGCTCTTTGAAAAATACGGATACTGCCACCGCCAATTTCGTTGCCATTCAGTACCATGTCGTATGCATTGGCTTTAATGCCTGCATAAGGATGTTCAAGATATCTGGCCGCATCTTTAATTGCCGGGTCATTGTTAATCATAATATCTATATGGTCTGGCTTTGGCGAAGTAAAGGGGTGATGCCTGGCTACCCACCTGTTATCATCTTCTGCATATTCAAATAAAGGAAAATCCAATACCCACAATAATTTAAACTCACTAGTTTTACGCATGCCTAATTTATCGGCCATGTACATACGTAAATCGCTGGTGGCTTTCCGGGTCCGTTCTTCAGCTCCTGCAAGTATTAATATAAGGTCGCCGGCTTTTGCGTTAGCTGCTGATGTAATTGCTTTTAATTTTTCGGCATCGTAAAATTTATCTACGCTACTTTTAAAGGTTCCATCCGTATTACATTTAATAAATACCAACCCTTTCATACCAATTTGTGGGCGTTTAACCCATTCCGTTAGTTCGTCAGTTTGTTTGCGGGTATATTCGCTGCAACCGGGTACGGCAATGGCCAACACGGTTTCTGCATCATCAAACACACCAAATGATGCGCCTTCAATTAAATTTGATTGTGATTTCTTAGTTGGAAATGTATGTTGAGGAAATTTCAAGTTGGCAATCTTTATGTCAAACCTGATGTCTGGTTTATCGTTTCCGTAATGCCACATCGCGTCTTCCCATGTCATACGTTCTACCACATCATTGTAGTTAATATCTTTTACGTCTTTAAAAATACGTTTAACCAAACCTTCAAACATGCGCAGGATATCTTCCTGCTCTACAAAACTCATTTCGCAATCTATCTGGGTAAATTCCGGCTGGCGATCAGCACGCAGGTCTTCATCTCTAAAACATTTTACAATCTGGTAGTACCTGTCATAGCCGCTTACCATCAGCAATTGTTTAAAAGTTTGCGGGCTTTGCGGCAATGCATAAAACTGGCCCGCGTTCATTCTGCTGGGCACTACAAAATCCCTTGCGCCCTCCGGTGTTGATTTAATTAAAAAAGGTGTTTCAATATCCATGAAATTATTTTCATGTAAATAGTTGCGGGTGCTACGGCCAACCGCGTAGCGCAGTTCTAAATTTTTCTTCACCATGTTTCGGCGCAGATCCAGGAAGCGATATTTCATGCGCAACTCATCGCCGCCGTCTGTATCATCTTGAATAGAAAAGGGAGGTACTGCCGATTTATTTAAAATAGTAAAATCTGCTACCGCAATTTCAATATCACCTGTAGGGATATGTGCGTTTTTGCTGCTGCGTTCATTCACAGTACCTTTTACCTGTAAAACAAATTCCCTTCCCAACGGATTTGAATCCAGTTGTGCGTTAAGGGTTTCTGAAAACAATAGCTGTGTAATACCATACCGGTCCCTAAGATCCACAAAAGTGATGCTTCCAAATTTGCGGATGGTTTGCACCCAACCGCAAAGTGTAATTTCTTTATTAATGTCGGCGAGCCTTAGTTCGCCGCAGGTGTGAGAACGATACATACTTTGTTGAGTGTTAATTGTTAATAGTTTATTGTTTCCGGCAGTAGCACCTTGATGAAGCTTC
>JBGSIG010000167.1:0-3898 GCA_041742655.1 Ferruginibacter sp.
AATCGGCGCAAAAAAAATCATCAATGTTACATTAAAACCGGCCGGCAATGCGCTTCAGGAAGTTGTGGTAATTGGCTATGGAACGCAACGTGATCGTTACGAGGATAAGATTGCCATTGCGCCGTCTTTAAAAAGCAGTACTATGCCGCGTGATTTATCTGGTAGCATGCCGGGAATAAATGTCAACAATTTAAAGCGGGATAAAAAGAATGGCTACCCTGATGAGGAATACAACCGTGAAGGATATGATTTTATAAAAGAAAATTCATTTGTAAAAGCAACAGAAAATCCATTGTCTACTTTTTCAATTGATGTAGATGCAGCTTCGTATAGTAACATACGCAGAATATTGCAGCAGGGTAGTTTACCACCTGCCGGAGCAGTGCGCATTGAGGAAATGATCAATTATTTTAAGTACGATTATCCGCAGCCGGAAGATGCCAAGCCTTTTACTGTTTCAACAGAAATGGGTACTTGTCCCTGGAACAAAGATCACGTACTAGCAATGATTGGTTTACAGGGCAAAAATATTCCGACAGAAAACCTGCCCGCTAGTAACCTGGTTTTTTTGATAGACGTTTCCGGCTCAATGATGAGCCCGGATAAATTACCACTGGTACAACAATCAATGAAATTACTTACAGCTCAATTGAGGGAACAGGATAATGTTGCCATAGTGGTATATGCCGGTAATGCGGGACTGGTGTTGCCTTCAACAAGCGGCGTTGATAAAACAACCATAAAAAATGCCATCGATGCCTTGGAGGCGGGTGGCTCTACCGCAGGTGGGGCGGGTATTAAACTGGCTTATAAAACAGCTGTAGACCATTTTAAAAAGAATGGCAACAACAGGGTGATATTATGTACAGATGGCGATTTTAACGTAGGCACCAGCAGTGATGATGAACTGGAAAGATTGATTGAAAAGCAACGGGAAACCGGTGTGTTTTTAACCATACTTGGTTTTGGCACCGGTAATTACCAGGATGCAAAAATGCAAAAATTAGCAGATAAGGGTAATGGCAATCATGCTTACATTGACGGATTAACCGAAGCCAAAAAAGTATTGGTGAACGAATTTGGTGGCACCTTATTTACCATCGCTAAAGATGTAAAACTACAGGTAGAGTTTAACCCAGCCCTCGTGCAGGGTTACCGGCTGATTGGTTACGAAAACCGCATGCTGAATAAAGAAGATTTTAATGACGATAAAAAAGATGCGGGTGAACTGGGCAGCGGCCATACTGTAACCGCATTGTATGAAATAATACCCGCTGGCAAGCCCTCTGCATTTTTAAAAAATGTTGACAGACTGAAATACCAGGTGCAGCCGGGTTTTGAAAAATCTGTTTTTGCAAATGAATGGATGAATGTAAAACTGCGGTACAAAGAACCCGATGGCAATACGAGCAAGCTGATAGAACAAGCCATAAAATATGCTGCCAAAGCAAACCTTTCAATGAGCGAAAATTACCGCTTTGCTGCCGCCGTGGCTTCATTCGGTATGCTGCTGCGCCATTCTGAATTTAAACAAAATGCCAGCTACAGCAATACCATCAGGCTGGCTAAAACCGCCATCGGCAAAGATGTTGGAGGGTATAGAAAAGAATTTTTACAAATGGTACAAACCGCCGCAAATATTGCAGATGATGATAATGTCGATGAAGAAGATTTGAGCAGGCAATAATACAACCCAGCTTTTTCACTTATAAAAACACTATTTTATGAACACTATACAATTAAAAATAGCTGAGCCCTGTAATGAGAACTGGGCTAATATGCAGGCAAATGAGCAAGGACGCTTTTGCAATTCGTGTAAAAAAAATGTGATTGATTTTACGCAAATAGACAACAAGGAGTTAATCAATATAATCATGCACCATGATGCCAATATTTGCGGCCATTTTAACGAACATCAATTAAATGTTTCCCTACCAACCGAAGCGGAAAAAAGATCCCCTTGGAAAAAATACTTCTTTAGTTTTTTGGTATCGGCGTTCTTATTTGCCAAACAAACGGTAGCGCAAAAAGCAATGGGAAAGGTCAAGGCTACTAAAACGCTTTGCAATCCCGTGCTGATATCTCCATCAGCAAATATGCCGGGTCAAAGACACTTTGAATTTTCAGGAACATTAATTGATGCTGCAACCAGTAATCCAATAACTGGTGCAACGGTACAAATAACAAATATTTATTCGGGAACAGCAACTGATGATTTTGGAAAATTTACTTTAACAAGCAAAATAAGTACAGATACTGTCAAGGTTATTATCACTGCTATTGGCTATGAAACAAAAGAAATTATTATGGCAGTGCCGGGTAATTATTTCACAGTATCGAATGAAATAATAAAACTGAATCAAATATCGACATTGCTAGGAGAAGTTGTAGTAGCAAGTAATGCGGGTCAAATGATACGTGGCCGTGTCGGGGGCGTGTGTATCAGCAGCACCATCAATAAATATTCACTATTAAGTAACCGGTTAATGACCGCCATAAATGATTCGATAAAAATTTCCCCGAATCCTGTTCAGCGTGGCGCCCAATTTTCAACTTCTCTAAAATTAAAAGAGCCGGGGCGCTACATCCTGCAGGTGGTAGATGCAGCAGGCCGTATTGTGGAGCAGCAGCAATTAAATGCAGTGTCTACTAAACATCAACAAAAAATTATTTGTGGCAATGCATGGAGCAGCGGCGTTTATTTTTTAAGGGTGTTGGGATACGAAAATAAATTAGTGAGCAACAGCCGTTTCGTGGTTAAATAATATTTACAGCTAAACAGCAGGCAACAAATTTCTATAAAGGTGATTGCGGATGTTGGCGTGAAATGCTGTTACAGCTTTTGAATGTAGAAATGGATAAAGCCATTTATCCCTGAATTGTGAACCGCTTTTATAAATAGTATGATGATTGATTGCTGTAAAACCATCTTTGGTTGCTGTTAACCGTATCTGCTGGCTACCCATTGCTTTTCCTTTGAGCAGGTAACAGGTTTCAAGCATTCGTTCTTCGTTATTCACTGCTGTTATTTCATGCCCAACTGCAATCCTTGCTAACCCGCCTAACATTTTTACACGGATCAAAACAATCTGGCCAACAGCTGCTCCTTTATATTCATCGTCGGTATAAGTAAGCCTGTTCAATTTTCGGCAGTATTGTAACCCAAACTTAAATACAGTTCCGCACCATGCTTTTTTGGGTGGAATATTCTTATAGGTGTCCCACACTTTGTCGATAGGCTGTTGAATGTAAAAGGTCTTATTGTGATGGTGAAAGTCCTTAAAGTCAGGATGGCTGCGGGAAAAAGATTCGAGGTCAGCAAAATCTTTTAAAAGAAAAAGACCGTTACTTCGAATAAATTCAGCAACTTTTTTATTGTTGATGCGGGAAAAATCTATTTCGTGTTTACAATATGGCATATTGGATTGCAGGATATTAGAGTAACTATTTTACAAACTATTTATTGTGTCACCGCGTTTCGGTTTATGGAAGGTAGTCTAAATTTCGATGACTTGATCATCTTAGAAAAATAAGGGCACATTTGAAATCAGAAATCCATCGGATGCCACTCTTTATCAAAAACTAAAGAATGAGTAAATCGCCGTAAAGGCGTTGAAGTATAAAAGAAACAAAAACGTCTTAACGCCTTAACGGCAAAAATGATGCTGCCACATCCTATAACCGTCGAATTCAATGTGTACCCACTACAGCAAATAAAATATACAATAGGTCATGCCTAAATTAAATGCGGCATGACAAATAATTGCGCCGGAAATGGAGCCCGAATATTTTTTGAAAATAAAAAATAATACACTCACTAAAAACATGCTCATCACCCATAACAAAGTAGGCATAGTTAAAAAACTCCATTTGTTGTTGATAAACACCAACCCAAAAT
>JBGSIG010000168.1:0-2784 GCA_041742655.1 Ferruginibacter sp.
TGGGGTCTCCAATTATTGGGATATTAAGAATTGATTCGGACAAGGGGGGTAATCCATGTTCTTTAACTTCAGTAACTAATTTGATGAGTTCCCGAATATGATGGTGAACGTTGGAAATGAATAAAAGAAAGGGCTGTGCCACCAATGCAATCAGTAATATTGAGTAAATAACAGCGGCTAGTTTTCTATTGCCTCTGAAAACATAAACTAATTTTTCGAAAGGTTTTGCCAGGGATACTGCAAAAATTAGTGCAAAAGTAAATACGCCCGTAAATGCTTTCAATACGTCGAAAAGTGCATAAAGAAGCCCCAGGAACAACAACACAATCAACATTGTTTCTATCGTTTTTGTTAAAGATGTAGATTGTAGCTTTTCCAAATTGTTGCTTTTTGCAGGCCGTTTAAAATTGAAACTGAAAAATTAGGTTGTAAAATATATTATATTTCTTAAACCTATGAATTAATTTATTATTTAAATCGTGCGATGAAAAGCAGCTTTATTGAAATAACTATTCCCGGATTGTAACTATGAAGATGTGAAAAGAGGCTCCCCTTGTTGGTATTATTGCTCGTTATATTTATTGTTATTTATTAATTTCGGGCAAGCATATCAATACAAGAAAGGTATTTTTTGCGTACTCATGCAAAATATTGAAGCGTTCAACGCAATTTTAAAAAATAAAGAATGCATAAAGTTATTTACGCTGAAAGAGGGCATTCCCGTCAACCTGCTTTCTCCATTTATGCAGGTAGACTACCCCGCCTACGAATGGGTGCATCAACCGGCTACAGCAGATTATTTTGTATTTGCTGTCAATTATGAAGTGACGCATGATCCCACAAACGAATATGCAAAATGGCTTTTAAGCCATTCTGCAGAAAAAAAACTCATCCTTCAATATGAGGCAGAGCTTATGCGCCTGGCAAAGCAGTACAACAAGAAGCTACTTATTATTTATTATAATGACTCTGCGGCCGATATTAAGATAAACAATGCGCTTATCTTTCGTACAAGCATTGTTAAAAGTGATGGCCGAAAAAATGAATTCACTATACCTGTATTAAAAAATGACCTGTCGCTGCTTGCAAATAATTATCCTGAATTTGTTGAATGGAAAGAAATTCCTTCCATTGGTTTTAGGGGTCAAGCATCGCCTTTAAATTTAAAGACTTCCAGAGCATTGCGTAACGAGGTTAACCTGTTAGCCAACCGGCTGAATCAAAAAAATATTTTTGCAATAAATAAAAATTTCGGTTACCTGGAAAGAAGGAATGCATTGCAGTTTTTGCAAAAAAGCAGCATTGTTGAAAATGACTTTTTTATTACGCAGGAAAGTGATATAGATAATGCCCACTCAACAAAGCTGTTTTGCGATGCTATTTTTAAAAACCCTTATACCCTTTGTGTAAGTGGCTTTGGTAATTATTCGTACAGGTTATACGAGGTGTTAAGTGCAGGCCGAATACCGGTATTTGTTGATACAGATTGTAAGTTGCCTTTTGAGGAATTTATTAACTGGCGGGATTACGTGGTTTGGGTTGATAGAAAAAATATTCCATACATTGATGACATCATACTGCACTATCATCAAAGCAAAAAGGGAAATGAATTTATACTGCAGCAGAAAAAAAATAAAGAATTGTGGATGGATTATTTGTCACCACAAAAATTCTTTGCTAAAATTACAGCATACCTATAACTAATATAAATGGGGTAAGTTTTTATTGCACTGGGTATTGTAAGCTATAAACTTTTATCGAACCTTTTACGGTAATCAATTTGTGCTGAAACTGGTTAATGGCGGGATTGATTGTTGCATTTAATGTGTCAATGTACAGGTACTTGGCGCCTTTATCCATCATGCTTTTTACCGTTTCGAAACTGAGATCTTTTGTTTGATAGCCCCAGCCCTTTTTATTGATGTAATAAAAAAATACATGATGAATGCCATTATTGCCGGCTATACAAAGCGAATTGTCCGGCACAGTCTTTTGCAATGCTTCCTTATAGGTTAAAAGGTCTTTGTTAAACCCCGGGTCTTCATTAGTCCAGGCCTTATGCATTCTTGCATAAGCCAAAAGGGGCAGCGACAATAGCAGCAAAAATGTTAGCATTCTTGTAAATTTATTTATCGTGGACAAATGCCAGGCGCCAAAAGCGACAAGGATAAAAAGAAAAGGATAAAACGGAAACAAGTAATAATCATGCACCCGTTCAATCATATTGATCTCGAAGATGAAATATAATAAAACTGCAACACAGCAAACTACCAATGCGGGAAACAGCGGGTGTTTAAATGCTTTTGTTGTTATCATAAAATAGAAGCCTGCTATAAAGAATAGAACAGATCCATAATTTAACAGCAGTTCGGGTAGCGTGGATGATAAATGGTAGAATAAAAAAGCTGTGATGGTTGACAACGAAACGCTACTATCGGTTATACCAGACACAATGCCATTACCCTTCCATTGAGGAATAACTGTGGCATACCAGGCAATAGGAAGGACGATGAAAATAAAATTTGCCATTACCTGTCCCAATATTTTTTTTGATAACCCCTGCTTAATTATTGAGGTTAAAAACCACGTAAATGGCACAGCGAAATACAACACAAAAGGAAGTTTGCAAAGTGTGCCGAGACTCAGTAACAGCCCGCTTGCTAATAATTTTTTTATGTCTGGCTTTTTTGCACCCGTGAAAAAATATACCAGTCCCCATACAGAAAAACACAGCGCCAGGTTATCTGAAAACGGATTAATTGTATAGTAATAAAAAGCAGGGGA
>JBGSIG010000169.1:0-4349 GCA_041742655.1 Ferruginibacter sp.
TCGTTTCGCTACGCTCCACTACGGCGCAGGGGCTGACAGGTACCCTAAAAACTGTTTACACAATATGCTTTATACTACCTTTAGAAAATTTTGTAACAACTTGAAATGAACACTTTCAGGAAGCTGATTTATAATTTGTGCTGTTGCTCTGCTGCTAATATTCTATAAAATTTATCATCCTTTTCATCCAGCAATGATTTTAATAACCTGCTGCTCTTTTTAATTGTACAAATAGCTGTGGGTTAGAACAATCACGATTTACTTTGTATAAATTCCAGTTGTTGGCATCTACTGTTTCGAGATGAAATGACTGTGAAGGATCAGCCAATGCAGTTTTTACCCATCGCGGAAAAGCATTTGCCGCTCTTGCATCTTCCCAGGTTCTGATGGCATTAAAAATGGCATCTTTCTGCGGGCAACTTTCAACATCCTGCTGATTTAATGTCAAACTATAAGTAGTACCAACGCCTACGGAAATAGCCTGTATATGCTCGTAGTCCGTCACTTTTGAATTGGCCTTGATGGGAAAATTACCACCCAAACCCACCGGGAAAAAGTTGGCATAGGTTACATCTCTCAAATCTTTGCCCTGGCTTGTGGTGCTGCCCCATTCACGGGTTTCAACATCATATAAATTTTTGCCACCGCCAACATTCCAGATGCTTTGATAATGCCATGAACCCTCTGACAATGTTGATCCCGTAAAACGGATATAAGGAACGCCGTGCGTTGCTGCTCTTTCAAACATTTTACGAAAGAAACGCTTTGCTGAATAATAGCCATGACCACTATTGAACAAAAATTCCTGTCCATCAAAATCGTAATAACCCATGCCGTTAATGGCGCAAACATCAGCAAACCATTCAGCTATTTTATCCTGCAACTGCATATTCGGAATGATGCCTTCGTAACCATAGTTAATGGTAACCTGTAGTTTATAAACCGTATCCATTACAGCATGGCTGGATGGAGTAGTATTCCAGTATCCACGTGTTATATTTAAAAGCCGGTATGGTTTTTCTTTAGAAACACCCAGGTAATGGATCAGCTCCTTGCCTATTTTTACCATATTTAATTCGGCACAATGACCTTCCCAACTGGCAATCTCGTCAAGATATGTTGGGTCATTCACATAAATGTTTGTGTCAACTGCATTAATACTTTTTACCAACAAACGCTTTTGCTGATAACATAAACTGTCACTTGGTACAGGGCTGGCATCCATGGTTGCGGGTGCAAGCGAATTAGTAATGGTTGTTCTTCCAATGGTGATACCATACTTAGCAGCCATATCCGAAAACTCTTTATGCGAAACATTTCCGGTTGTTAATTTCAACGGTTGCTTTTCAAAATTTCTTCCGTCAATGTATCCACCATTACCACGATCGGCCCGTAAAAAACCCTGGTCGTATAAACTGATGGTTTTAAAACCAAGCCTTGAGGTGTAAGAAATAATGCTATCGTACAAGCCGCCGGCAGTGATGGCATCAGGCACATAAGCAGCGGGATCTTTCACCCATTTTCCATTGATAGCTGGATAAGGCAGTTTTTCTGCCTTCACAATGGTCTGTATAACATCTATCAAAGCAGTACTATCTGCACTTCCCCATAAGGCAATAGAAGAACCGACAAAATCTAAACCGGGCAATGGCTGCACCTGGATGTGATTTGGTGTATTAGCAGCCATATTGGGAATGAGAGAGTAATAAACTTCTCTTTCAAAAGACCGGTCACGTGATTGATAAGCAATGGAAATTCTTCCTTGCCTGTCAACCCATGCGGCATTGCCGTACATGATTCGATACCATGGATCTTTGTGAGCATAAAAAGCCACATCACTAACACCATCACCCCCAAGTGTAAACACCTGCCCTTCGTACAAACTGTCAGGCAATGGAAAACGCTTCGCATCAGGCGTATGAATAATGTATTGAAAGGGGGTGGCGTCTGCAATAGTTTCAGCTAATCCGCCCAGCGTATTATCGTTCAGGGCAAGCATACCAATGGCGTAATTGACTACTTCGCTCGTATCGCGGCTAACACCAATTATTTCGCCCATCAGGTTGGTGATGCTGGTATTAATTGGCCCCCACTCAATCACATCAATGCCGTTTCGCGTAGAAAGCGATTGAAGAGTTAGTTTAAAATATTTTTCTTGTGTCAAGATCACTATTGATGCCACCGATCCGTTTGGATATTGAAGTGTAAGCGTTTTGTTGGTTTTATTATAATTTGCTTTTGAAGGTTGATAGTACACATTTTTCTTACTGTCGTAGAGGCTCATCAAAGGAGAAGGTTTATCCGCAGGGCTAAATTCACGATTGGGCTGAACAGTACTATTCTTCATGCTGGTGACCCAGCCTTTGTTGTTGATATGAATCTTAAAATAGCTGGTACTAAAATCGTACTGTGCATAAACACCCGATACATAAAGTAATAGCGCAATGAATAATGCAGTTATTTTATTCAACTTTAATTTCATGATTGATACTGTAACTGTCCAACCAAATTAAGATATTATACAAATAAATAAATCAAATTTGGTGCGTAGTTAATTATTTGGTTTCTACTCACCGAAACACTCACCTTTTTTTGTTTTGATATGTGAGTTTTGATAACCTTCCAAAAACGAAAAAGCCCGCAAAAAATATATCTGCAGGCTTTTCTCTTAAAGTGCGGACTGGACGGGAACTGAACTTTTCCCGCAATCATTTATAAATCATCACTTTGCAATAGAGTAAAATGTGTTTTTACCTAATTTGTCACCTTACATTTCGGAATACAAATAAGATAATCGTTGAACAAATGTAAAATAAATTTAGAAAAATAAAATGTTTTTTAAAAAACATTGAAGAAATGAAATTGCAATTTATTCGCCGGAAAAAACGTCAAAATTGAAAAAATTTAAAAAGGTCAATATTTGAATGGGGGAATTAAAATCGGGTGCAGGAGATTCTATAATTGAACCTTTTTTACGACTCCCGTTGAAGCCCTTCCCGACGTTCCTGCTGACGCTAAAGTTTTTTAAATCCTTAAAGATGGAGAAAATTATATCCTCCTCTGAAAGTCAAAATGGGGATTTCAGGGTTTTCAATTGATTCTGCCGGAGCCATAAAACCAAATTCAGGCAACTTTCATATTTTAATCGATGCAGGAGATTCCGTCCCTTCAGGAACGGTTGTACCAAAAGATAGTACACACCTGCATTTGGGCAATGCCCAGAACGAGGCTACCATTACTTTAACTCCCGGTATGCATACGCTTGCTTTACAGGTTGCAGTTGGTATGGATCGTTCATAGGGTAGTAAATTAGCGACTGCTATTACGGTAGATGTGAAAAATAAATAATAGCACATTTAATTTGTTTGCTCCAGTTAATAGGCGGTGTTTTCTATTTTAATTTTTTGGCTGCTATTTTGTGATTAATCAGCATTCAATTGCTCTAAACAGTAAACCGGTCTTCAATAGTATGAATGTTTAAAATGCTTCTGTTGTCAGGTTTTTATTAACTTACCGACTACATTAAAATGAAAGACAAAAAATATGAGATCATAGTAATTGGATGTGGCTCAGGAGGTCTCAGTGTTGGGCTTTTTATGGGTATGGCTGGTTTTAAAGTATTGATGGTTTCGAAAACAGATCATTCAATTGGCGGGGATTGCCTGAATGATGGTTGTATACCCAGCAAAGCATTTATACATGTCGCAAAAATTGCTCATCAGGCAAAAGAAGCAGTACATTTTGGATTAGAATTGAGTGGCAGTATTGATATAAAAAAGACCATTGAGTATGTATATCAAAGACAGGAGTTGATAAGAGAGCATGAGAATGCTGATTGGTTAAGAAAACAAGGAGTTGATGTGGCATTAGGCGAAGCAAATTTTACCGGCCGGGATGAAATAGAAGTTGCTGGCAATAAATATCACGGAAAAAAAATTGTCATTGCCACAGGCTCTCAACCTAAAAAACTTTTAATACCCGGAGTAGAAAACGTGAAGTATTACGATAACGAAAGTATTTTTCACCTGGATGAACTTCCCAAAAAATTATTAGTGATTGGTGGCGGCCCGATTGGAATAGAAATAGCGCAGGCATTGAACAGGTTGGGCAGCATTGTAACAATAGTGCACAAAAATGAAATGATACTGCCACATGATGATAAAGCTGTCACAGAAATTTTATTGGCACAATTAAAGAAGGAGGGCATTGAGTTTTACTTTAATGCAGTAGCTGACCATTTTATTTCTGCAAATGAAGCTGTAGTAAAATTAAATGATGGCAGCTCAATAAATATTTCATTTGATGCAATATTCGTGGGTATAGGCAGGGCGCTGCATGTAGATGCATTA
>JBGSIG010000170.1:0-4448 GCA_041742655.1 Ferruginibacter sp.
GAAGGTATTTGGCAACGAGGTGAAGGATATGACGGAAGATGAATTGAAAGCACTGCGGCATAGAATAGGATTTCTTTTTCAAAGTGCCGCATAGTATGATTCCATGACGGTGAGGGAAAACCTTTCCTTTCCGCTAAAACGGGTGGCAAAAATTAAAGACAAGGCAGAAATTGAAAGCAGATGTATTGAAGTATTGCAAGCTGTTGGGCTGGAAGATGTGATAGATAAAATGCCTGCTGAATTAAGTGGAGGCATGCGCAAACGAATGGGCCTTGCCCGTACCCTTATATTGAGGCCCGAAATAATTTTATATGATGAACCTACCACCGGCCTGGACACTATTACGTCAAAAGAAATAAGCCACCTGATTCTCCATATGCAGGAGCGGTATCAAACATCAGCGGTGATAATCACCCACGATATGCCCTGCGCAAAAATTACAGGCGACCGGGTAATAATAATGAGCGATGGTAAGTGTATTGGAGATGGAAGTTATGACGACCTTGAAAAATCAGACGATAAATTTATACAATCATTTTTTAAATAACAGTTATGAATATTTCTGCTACTCAAAAAACAAAAACAGGCATATTTGTATTTGTTACACTAGGGCTTCTGTTGGGGCTCATTGTTGTAATAAGTAAGCACAAAAAATTGTTTGCAGACACATTTTTAGTGTATGCACAATTCAAGAATATTGCCGGCACCAAAGAAGGCAATTTTGTGCGCTTTGCCGGTATTAATATTGGCACAGTGGAAACGATCCAGATAATTAACGACACCACTGTTCAACTAGGATTAAACATTGACAAGGACGTGAATGCTTATATTAAGGCTGATGCCGTTGTAAGTATAGGAAGTGATGGCCTTATGGGCGACAAGCTTATTCTAATAAGTGCGGGGAGTGCCACTGCAGTTGCGGTTAAAAATGGCGGCATGCTGCAAGCCAGCAATCCGCTTGACGTGGATAAGGTTTTAAATAACCTGGCGCAAATTTCAGACAATGCTTACATCGTTACGGCAGGGCTGGCCAATATAGTAGAAAAAGTGAATAGTGGCGAGGGTACTATTGGGCGCTTGCTTGCTGATGATGAACTGGCAGACAACATGGAAAAAACATTGGTTACTGCAAAAGCGACGGCTAAAAATATTTCCAAGACTGCTACTTCGGTTAATGAAAATATGGAAGCGGCCAAAAATAGCTTCTTGTTAAAAGGATATTTTAAAAGAAAGGAGAAAAAACGTATAAAAGATTCCATTGAAAATGCAAAACAAATAGCCGAACCAGTCAAAAAAGAACAATAACTTTCCGGCAATTTTACAGTACCCTTCGTTGGCCTGGAAGAAAATTATTTTGCCGGGTTACGTTTTGTTTTTGGCATGATTATGCTTGATTAAAATAAAAATATCATTCACCTTAAAATTTACAACTATGTTACGCTGGACAGTTATTTTTTTAATCATCGCTATTATAGCAGGGATACTTGGGTTTGCCGGAATTGCAGCAAGTGCTGCAGGCATTGCAAAAATATTCTTCTACATCTTTATTGTGCTGTTTTTAATTTCCTTAATAATGGGTAATAAAAAAATTACTTAAACAAGATTATGCCTGATAATTTTTAATGCTGAAAGGTAAATTTGGCAATGTATGCCACTCACTAACCATACCGCAGTTAAACCAGCGGCACAGGGAGCAGCAGAAATAGTATTTTGTAATATTAACCCCTAAAGGAACATCACCGGCGATGTTCCTTTTTTATTAATTCGTAACGCATGCCCAAAAATTTAAGGAATTAATAATAAGGCAAATGCAACTGCAGCCTGGCATTTTAAGAATAGGCCTGGCAAAGTGGTTAGCCAAATTTTATGATTGGCTGGTAAATCCGTGGTGTTTAATATCATTTTACAGAAGGCCGCGATTGCATTGAGATTAATTCATCCCACATCGTGGACTTGTGTTCTCATTTTTTTATCTTTTTTATAACAGTATTGTTACGCACCAATAACAAGATGGTGGCACGTTGTTAGTACTATTTAGCCACAGTAAAGATGATCGCTGCTTTGCTAAACTAACCTTTGGACAGTCTATCGACAAATGAATCAATAAATTTTTTAAATGTTATAATAATGGATGAAGAGCAAAATTTTATAAAACCCCTTTTTAAAACAGTTCGTGACTACCTGGAAGCCAAGATTGACTCAGTGCATCTAAAAATTGTAGATAAGGCATCAGATGGAATTTCTTCTATCTTTTCTATCTTAATAATTTTTGTAATAGTAGTGTTTGCACTAACTGCACTTAATATCGGTGTTGCCATTTGGTTGGGAACTTTGATGGGAGAACTTTGGTACGGCTTTTTGGCAGTAGGCGGCTTTTACACATTAGTGGTAATTGCTTTGCTCACCTTTGGAAGAAAATGGATGAAGGGTGTGTTTAGTGACCTATTAATTAACAACATGCTAATTGACGATTATGAAAATTAATAATACCGCCGAACTCAAAAGTGCAATCCGGCAACTTAAGCACGACGAAAAAGTAAGTAAGGATAAACTTGTAGATCAATTTCATTCAACAGTTGAAAGGTTGAAGCCCATAAATTTAATAAAAAACTTTCTTGGATTTAAAATCAAGCCTTCATCCGCACATGAGGAGAGTGGACCTTCTGCAGAAAATAATAAGTTAAGTACCGCAGCCGGTTTCGGGGTAGGTTTATTGTCCAAAATCTTTCTTGGCAAGTCAACCGGCTTATTGAAGAGGATATTATTGACTGCCACAGAATTGGGAGCGGTTAATTTGTTGTCCAAAAACTCATCTTCCCTAAAGCTTTGGGGCTTAAACTTGCTGAGTAAAATATTTAAACCAAAAAAATCTTAATAGCCTTGATTTAATCCTTTTTCATTTTTGCTGGCCACAAACTCAAGACACACTGCCGGTCGGGACACTGGTTATGGAAATAGCTTTTTATTTAAAGATCATCTCACGTGGCCATGACAAGATATAAGGCCAAACTGAATTTTAAAGAAAGCCCTGAACCAACAGGTGGTAAGCCAACAGGTGATAATCTAAAATTTGTTATTCAAAAGCACAACTCTGCTAATTCGCATTACGATTTCCGATTGATGAAGGAGGGTTCTAAATAGTTTTTCTACATAAAAAGGGTCTTCAAAAGATGTTGGTGAAAAAGGTTCCTTATCGTGGTGGCCAATCATCGCCATGCCCGTAAACGCTCAAAGTAAAAATAGATCAAATTATAGTGAAATAGTTGCCTGGCTAAATAACTACAACACCCCAAACAAGGGAACAATTTGTAGAACCCTTTTCCCTCAAGAGGTAAATAATTTACTGGTTACGCGTTCTTTTTATAACCTGCCTGGTGGCATTGTATTTGAATTTTAAACAATTATATTATCTAACTTTTAAATTTAAATTAATGAAAAAGTCATTATTAATCGCAGCGTTATTTATTACATTTAGCAGCGTTGCCGAAGCACAAACAAGCGATACTACGGGGCGTCAAACTTTCTATTATTACCCACAGCAAAATGTGTATTTCAGTCCCAAAAGCAATTCTTATTTTTATCCTAATTCTGATGGTACTACCTGGCAAAGTGTAAATCAATTCCCCGCAAATTATGACATAAATAGTAAGAGCGAAAAGACCCTTATTTATTATAATGGTACGGATTTATGGAAAAACAATTCAGCAGACATTAAGCAGTATGGTAAGCAGCAGCCAACAAGTAGTGGTGCTTTGAATTCAACAATACGTAAACAATAAATAAGAAAAACAAGTAAAGTTAAAGTGGACATATTTTGTATGCCCCCTTTTGATGTTTAGCGTATACCACATTGTAATTGATTCCTAATGTATATAACCCTTTACAGTTTAAACCACATTAACAACGACACGACATTGCGGAACAACACAGTAAACTTCAGTGTTTAAAACAGCCCATTACAAAATGTTTGGCAATCTGCCGGGCATAAGAATGATTGTTCAGCTACGGTTTCTATACACGACTAACCGTTAGAAATAAAATAGTCAATAAGTTCTAATTATGAATTTAAGATGTTAACAACGTGACAAATTCAAAGAGTAGAACTTCGGTGACGGTAAGCTATGTAATGCAATATCAACACAAGAAATTAAAGTATGTTTCCCCTTTTGCTCAGGATAGCGACAATTCAATAAAGTATAAAACCGGGTGTAAACAATACAAAACAAGTAAATGTATACTCCTTGATAGCAAAAGAAGTAAACCCCTTGGTAAAATAAAATTAACCACCAACAAAAAAAATTTTTTCAAATATTCTTGTTGGTGGAATTGAAGCATTGTGAGAAGTTAACTAAACAAAAACTTTAGTTTTTAAAATATAATGCAACAGCACAACAATTAAAGCACGCTGCTATTGCACATCATTTTGCATAGATTTCAATTTAGACTTT
>JBGSIG010000171.1:0-3200 GCA_041742655.1 Ferruginibacter sp.
GGTAATTGCAAAATTTTTGTGTACAAACGAAGGCGGAAATCGGCTAGAATTTTACTGCGCAGTGGCGTGGCAACATACAGCGACAGGTAAACAAATATGTTTTTTAAAAGTATTGCGACGACCATCAAAATGCAAATAACAGACAATGCATACACCTGACCGTGGTCTTTAATCATTAATTCAAAAAAATTGCTAAACCTCCCCAACGATTTTGCCTGACCAGCGGGAACACCAGTATCTACGTTAAAAATAATATTCATAAATGGTGCCAGCGCATTGATGGAAATAAGCGAAAACAGCGTTGCTAAAATGGTATATAAAAGGTAAAGTGCTAGTCTATCCTTAGGTATGCGTATGTATTTGAATATTCTTAAAAAACTCATAATGTTATGCTCTTAATTATAACAGGATAAAACGAAACAGCAAATTTACATTGATTAAAGAATAAGCGGTCACAAATCTAAGAGTGCAGCGTTGTAAGGTGTAAAGTATAAAGAGTAAATATGGTAAGTAAAGTATGTATGGTATCTGAGGCTCTTCTGGAATACACTACGATTCTTCTTTATGATCAAAATATAGAAGTAAAAATATTCTACGCTCAATCTCCTCCATTTCCTGTCCGCAGCGGCGGAGAGATAGAAGGGGCTAGTTTCTCCAGCATTTCAACCACGCCTTCATTTTTTAAAATCAGGTAACCAAGGCGGTCGTGACTGATGCCCTGTTTTAATTGATAGCTAAATATCAACTGATCATTTTTAACTTCTGTTTCAAAATAATTGAAACTTATATTGGGGTATTTTTTTAAATCGTCACCAATTTCGTAGAGGTGTGTACTAAGGATAAATAACGAATTGGATATTTTTAGTAAGCCTTCAATTACTGTGCGGGAACATTTCATAGCATCTTCTACATTGGTACCTTTAAACAACTCATCAATCAGCACCAGCCATTTTCTTCCGTCAGATATTTTTGTTACGGTAGATTTTATGCGTTGTACTTCGTTATAAAAATAACTTTCGCCTTTTACCAGATTGTCTGTTACATTAATGTTGCTTAGTATGCCATCAAATAAACTCAACTGTAGTTGCCCCGCAGGTACGCCCATGCCAAGATGTGCCAAAAAAACTGCTGTACCTACCGATTTGATAAAAGTACTTTTACCAGCCATGTTGGCCCCTGTTAAAAACTGAAAATTACTTTCGGTATTTAATGACACATCATAGGCTACCGGGTGGTGTAGTAACAAATGATAAAGTCCTTTGGCCCGTAACTGTGGCCGGTCGCTTTTTATAAAGACGGGAAAATGTAAATCATACGCTTTTACAGCCAGTGCCATACCATACCATGCATCCAATTGAAAATACATGTCCATCAACTCAAGCATATTTCTTTTGAAATGATGCCGGAGAAACCGCCCCAATACCAACTGCTGAACAATGGTAAGCTCGGACGCTTTTTTATTTTCTGCAATAATGGAAAATTGTTTATTGCTGATGATATGCTGGGCTGAAAGTAAAATTTTGCGCAATGGCGCCGGTGTATCTTCTTTTAAAAATTGAGCAATCAGCAATTGAATCCCTTTTATGAAATCAAATGCGTGCCCAACAGAATATTCTACCAGCGAAAAATCGGGCTTGTGAAAAATCTTGTAGCTATAGGCGGTAATCACAGATGGTGCAGAAGGAATATCATCTATCGATGCGTGGTAAAATTTTTCTATCATCATTACTGACCCGTTGCTTATTTCCCCAGGCCAGCGCTCAAGATTTTCTAAAATTATTTGTAAGGTTTGTTGTATCCCGCTAATTGCATCAATAGTATTGAGGGGGTTACTGAAATTATCGTACAGTTTATCCCGCCCGCCTGTAGTACGGCAAAGATTGAGCTTATTAAATACAGAAATATCTTCAAGCGAAGTAAAGATGGTAAGATCTGCAAGTGTTGTTTTATCTATTTCCATAAAGAAGCTCCTCTGACCTTCCGTTGCGACGACGAGGCTTTTGAAGTGTATTGTTTTTTATATAATTTACAAATTTAAAAGTTAAGGTTGGCAAAAAAGTAAAGGCACTTTCAAATTGTACTCTTCCAAAGTCTCCTCATTGGGGAGTTAGAGGGGGCCAAATTTCAACCTTTGCCCTTTTATAGATTCATTCCATACACCATTTCCATAAACCATGCTTCCGTTTACAAAAGTATTGGTAACAGTTGCCGGAAAAGTGAAGTCTTCCAGCGGGCTCCAGCCACATTTGTACAAAATATTTCCCTTACTAACGGTGGTGGGTAGGTTCAAATCTACCATCACCATATCGGCAAAATAACCTTCTCTTATGTAGCCTCTGTCGTTTATATTAAAACAGTCCGCCACTGCATGGCTCATCTTTTCAGCAATTTTTTCCAAAGAAATGATCCCTTGTTTGTAATAATGCAACATTAAAAGTAGCGGGTGCTGTACCAACGGCAGCCCTGCGTGCGCATGCTCATAGTCGCCTTCTTTTTCGCTTAATAAATGGGGAGCATGGTCGGTGGCAATTACGTCCAAACGGTCATCCAAAAGCGCCCTCCACAAAGCTTCCTTGTTGTTCGGCGCCTTAATGGCAGGGTTGCATTTAATTTTATAACCAAGGCGTTCATAGTCGTCAGCTGTAAAATGTAGATGGTGAACACATACTTCCGCAGTAATCTTTTTTTCTTTTAGCGGCAACATATTGCCAAACAATTGCAATTCTTTTTCGGTGCTGATGTGTAAAATATGTAAACGGCTATTGTATTTTTTTGCCAGTTGTATGGCCGACAACGAAGATTCATAGCATGCATTATCATCTCGTATTAAAGGATGGTCTGACGCCGACAATAGTCCTTTCTCTTTTTTTATGCGCTGATAATTCTCTTTAATTATTTTTTCATCTTCGCAATGCGTGGCAATCAGCAACTCAGTTTCGCTAAAAATTTTTTCCAGGGTATTGTAATTATCTACCAGCATATTGCCGGTGCTGGCACCCATAAAAATTTTTACCCCACAGATATCTGCTTTTAATTTATTTACTTTTAATACTTCATCTGCATTGGTATTGCTAACGCCCATAAAAAACGAATAGTTAGCAAGCGACGTTTGTGCTGCTATAGCGTATTTATCTTCCAGCAATGGAATGGTTAACGCATTCGGTATGGTATTGGGCATTTCCATAAAGCTGGTAACGCCG
>JBGSIG010000172.1:0-7981 GCA_041742655.1 Ferruginibacter sp.
AGTTCGCTGCCACTGATGCTTAATGCTACCTGGTTGGTGCTTTTGTTGCTAAACACACTCACCCTGCGTAAGGCACTTTGAAAATCGTTTTTATTAACCGTTAGCTTGTAAGGATTGTCAATCGGTATTACCACTTTATAATCAGGAAAACGGGCATCTATCAGGCGGCACACCAATTCAGTACCTCCGTGTTTTACAAAAAGGTGATTGCTGTTATATGATAATGTAAGTTCGTCTGTATTGTCCGGCAATGCGGATTTCAAAAGATTGAGCGGCTTTTTGGGTACAATAAAAGTGTCTGTTTTAGGGCAGCTTACATCATTTCTTTTATATTTCACCAGGCGATGGGCATCTGTGGCAACACAGGTAAGGCCTTTTTTATCCAACTCAAAAAATACACCCGTCATTGCCGGCCGAAGATCATCGTTGCTTACTGCAAACAAACTTTTGTTGATCGCAGTTACCAATGCAGAGGACGTCATGGTAAATGAATTGGCATCATCAGCGATGGGTTCTTTGGGAAAATTATCTGGGTTTTCACCCATTACTTTATACTTGCCATTGTCGCTGGTAATTTCAATACCAAAGTTTTTATCAATGTTAAAAGTTAGTGGTTGCTCTGCTATATTCTTTAAAGTATCGAGCAATATTTTTGCAGGTATACATACTTTCCCGCTATCTTTCGCTTCAATATCCAAATGTACCTTCATTACAGTTTCCAGATCGGTTGCTACTACTGTGAGCTTGTTTTTTTCAATTTCAAACAAAAAATCTTCTAAAATTGGCAGTACGGTGTTGGCATTAATAACACCACCTATCTGTTGCAACTGTTTAAGTAAGGCCGAAGACGAAACGATAAATTTCATAATATAGTTTTATTAAAAACCAAAGATAAAATAATGATGCTAATGAGGCCAAGATAATATTTAAATTAGGTATTTAACTACAGAAAAAAAAGAATGTCGCAATGAACTAGGTTACATGTTCAAAAGCAGGCAGAGATAGAGGATAAATTTTGTATTTTCGATATTTCTGAAAAAAGCTTAATGCAACAGCAACTTACTCCAAAACAGGCATTGCCCAAGGCCAAACAATACTGTGCTTACCAGGAACGCTGCCACAGTGAAGTAAAAGAGAAATTATATAGCTATGGTTTAAGCGCCATAGAAGGCGACCAAATTATAAGCACTCTTATTGAGGAGAATTTTTTAAACGAAGAGCGGTTTGCCATTTTATATGCGGGTGGGCATTTCAGAACGAAACAATGGGGAAGGGTAAAAATAAAATTCCAGTTGAAGAAAAAAATGGTGAGTGAATATTGCATTAAAAAGGCACTTGCTTCAATAGATACTGAGGACTACATGAAAACTTTTACCCGGCTTGCTGAGCAGAAGTTAAAGCTGCTAAAAAGTGAGAAGAACCAGTTTATTAAAGCAAGAAAATTACAGGATTACCTGTTGCAAAAAGGATTTGAAAGTGATTTAATAAAAGACGTGGTTTTAAACAAACGCTCTTAAAATGATTTGATTTGCCGGTATTGAGGAATTAATTTGAGATATTTAACTTTTTAGATTTTTTTCAACACATTCGTGTTACATTGAAAAGAACTTGGTAAAAAGCACTTCAACAAACTCTACAAAGAAGCATAATTGTTCTATTGGCTTTCAGGGTAAAAGGGTTGATACGCCAAATTATATACTCCATAACTCATTAATGCAAGCGGTTTTGCGCAAAACAAAAATATCTGACTTTTGCAAAAGCGTCACGAAAATCATTGTTGTTTTTCTTTAACTGTAATTGAAAGAAAATTTTTTTAACGCCGCCTCAACTTTTTATTTGCTTAAACAGGTCATTAATTTTCCATGCCGTTCAATTATTCAGCAGCGCTAAACGTAAACTTTATTAGGAACATATGGTATTAAACGCCATCTTTATGAAGATGGGGAATATTCTTCCATCACTAATTTCCAAAATTCTATCAATGGCCTTTTTAGACGATGTGCTTCAGCCCCCTTCCTACGGATGGAGAAATGCTTCAGGCGATTTCAGTAAGCCCTCCCCAAAAATGATCTTCAGAGAATTTTTTAGCAGGTTAAATGTTTTCAAAGATAAAAAAAACTGGTTGCCTTTTTTTAGCTGGCTAAAAGTGCTGCTGCTTTTTCCTTTCTTTGTTTTATTTGTGACAAAATATTTTAGCTTCTGGTTATTGGGTGCTGGTTTTTTATATGGTATGGTACTGATGGGTACGCATGGTACTATCTGGTATCACCGGTACTGCACCCACGGAGCCTTTACTTTTCGAAATGGCTGGTGGAAATTTTTTACCAAAAATCTTATTCTAAGTATTATACCGGAAGAAATTTATGTGGTATCACATCATGTGCATCATGCAAAAAGCGACGAACCGGGTGACCCCTATTTTGCTGAAGGTGGGTTTTTATATTGCTTCTTGGCCGATGTAAATCACCAGCCAATTGCAAAAAATCTTTCAGAAAAAAGTTACAACCAGGTGTTAAATTTAATGAAGCACACAGGCATAAGAGGTAACACTTATGCAAATTACCAGGAATGGGGTTCTTTTGCAAGGCCGCTTTCAAGCATTGTTAGCTGGATATTGAACTGGAGTTTTTGGATAGCCGCTTTTTATTTAATGGGTGGTATGGGATTGGTTTGTGCGCTATTTGGTGGCGCTTTTATTTGGGCCGTTGGTGTAAGAACATTTAATTACGAAGGCCATGGCAAAGGATCTGACAAACGGCAGGAAGGAACTGATCATAACAAAAAGGACATGTCCATCAACCAGGTTTGGCCGGGATATGTGGCGGGTGAATGGCACAACAATCATCACCTTTATCCCAAAAGTGCAAGAAGTGGCTTTTTGCCCTACCAGTTAGACCTTGCCTGGTGTTATGTAAAACTAATGCACACGCTTGGTGCTGTAACCAGTTACCGCGATAGCAAAAAACAATTTTACGAAGAATATCATACACCTTACCTGGAAGCAAAAAAAGCAAAGAAGAAAATAAGTTTAAGAAAACTGGTGATGATTGATTCGGATTAAAAGGGCCGCCTACTTTTTATCCCTTTTTAAAAACTTCATCATCAGTAAAGGGTTGATTTTTTAACCGCTTTCCGGTTGCTTTAAAAATGGCATTAGCCACTGCTCCACCAGTTGGAGGAAGCGCAGGTTCACCGAGACCTGTTGGATCAATCCCATTGTCAACAAAATAAACTTCAATATCGGGGATCTCTTTCATGCGAATAAGCCTGTAAGTATTAAAGTTCTTTTGGTCTGCCGCTCCATTGGTAAAAGTCAGTTTGCTATACATCGCATGACCTAAACCATCTGTTATACCTCCCATTACCTGTTGCTTTGCACCACTTAAATTGATTACCTGGCCGCAATCAGCAACTGCATAAATTTTCTTTACCACTGGTTTACCCGCCTGTAATACAACTTCGCATACCTGTGCCACGTAAGACAAATGAGAATAGTAAACACTAAAACCCTGGAACACCCCGGTTTTTTTACCCCATCCGGATTTTTCAGCCGCCATTTTTATTACCGTTTCCATCCGGTCTAAATTGTACTTAATGGGTGCCACAGGTGACTTTTTTGCCTTTTCCAACAGCTCCAGTCGAAATTGTACCGGATCTTTGCCGGCGGCTTCGGCCACCTCATCCAAAAACGCCTGTTCTGCAAAGGCCAAAAAATTAGTGATGGGTGCACGCCAGGCACCAGTAGTAATGGGCGATTTATAGTCAACCGTATCGATCAATAAATTATCTACTGCCCCGGCTGGAAAGTTGTCCTCACGGGTAGGGTTACCCGCATTTATTCCTACCCCCCGGCATTTATATCCCACAAGGTTACCGTTGCTATCCAATGCTGCTTCAAATCTATAACGCACCGCTGGCCGGTAACTCCCTCCCGCAATATCATCTTCCCTTGTCCAGATCAATTTTACAGGCGCTTTAATAATGCTTGACAATTCCGCCGCTTCCACCACGTAATCATATTTAAGCCGCCTTCCAAAACCGCCACCTAACCTTGTGATGTCAACGGTAATTTTATCTTCGGGAATGCCTAATAATTTTGCCGTCGCGGTACGGGCACTGCCGGGCGTTTGTGTAGGGCCAACCAGTTCCACTCCATCGGTTCTAACATCGGCAAAAAAGTTCATCGGTTCTAAAGGAGCATGCGACAGAAAAGGACACTGGTATTCACTCTTAATAATTTTAGCAGCCGTGTTAAAAGCAGTTTCCACATCTCCGTTTTTCCGGCGTACCTCTGCCGTGCCACTATCCATTAAGGTTGTAAATATTTTGTTGTGATCACTTGTACTTTCAACACTGCCATCATTTTCATAAGTTATCTTCAATAATTTTCTAGCCTTGCTTACCTGCCAGGTTGATTTGCCCACCACCGCTACATTGTTTTTAAAAACAACTACATCAACTATTCCAGGCATTGCTTTAGCTGCTGCGGAGTCTACTGATTTTATTTTTGTTCCGAACGATTCTGGTCTTTGTATCATCGCAAACAACATTCCTTCTCTGTAAAAGTCCAGTCCAAAAAGCGGCTTGCCGGCTACAATATCTTTGTTGGCTACATTCTTAACTGCCGTTCCGATAATTGTAAAATCTTTACGGTCTTTCAGTTTTACATCCGTGGGTACAGGCAGCGCAGCAGCTTGCTGAGACAGTTCGCCAAAGCCTGATTTTTTACCCGATTTAGAATGTATAACAAAACCGTTACTGGCAGAACATTCTTCAGCAGGTACTCCCCATTGCAATGCTGCGGCCTGTATCAGCATAAACCTTGCAGTTGCACCGGCAGTCCTTAATCTTTTCCATGAATGAGGCACGGCGCCGCTTCCCCCTGTGAGTTGACGATCAAAACTTTTTGTATCGAGCGGAGCCTGCACCACCTTTATTTTTGTCCAGTCTGCATCCAGCTCTTCTGCCACAATCATGGGGAAGGATGTCATTATGTTTTGCCCCAGTTCAGGATTAGGAGATTGTATAGTAATGAAGCCATCCGCTGCAATTGACAGGTAGCTATTAAAATTTAGGCTACCTTCAAACGGAACTTTTTCGATTACATTGGCAGTAGCAGATGTTGCATCAAACCAGCTAAAGCCAAGCAGCAATCCACCCCCGGTAAGTGTGCTTACTTTTAAAAAATCTCTCCGGCTGGTTAATGACTTTTGCATAACATCAGATTTTAGTGCTGGCCAATTGTACAGCTTCCTTAATACGGTGATAAGCACAGCAACGACAAAGGTTCCCCTGCATAGCGTCTTCAATTTCTGCGTCGGTTGGGTGTGGTTTTCTTTTTAAAAATGCGGCTGCGGTCATAATCTGCCCCGCCTGGCAATAGCCACATTGAGGCACGTCAACTTCGTTCCATGCTAATTGCAATGGGTGATCACCGTTTACAGACAAGCCTTCAATGGTTGTGATGACGGCGACCTTGATTGCCGAAACGGGCAATGTGCAGGACCTTACGGCAGTTCCATTCATGTGAACGGTACAGGCACCACATTGTGCGATGCCACAACCAAACTTGGTACCTACCAGGCCGAGGTTATCTCTCAGTACCCATAACAATGGCGTATCTGCTTCAACTTCTACATTTTGGGATTTGCCATTTATTTGAAGTGTATAAACCGGCATTGGTTATAATTTTAATTGACTTTAAAGTTAATCAATTTAGCCTTAAATCGAAATAGCAATTTTATATTCAGCAAGGAATTGAACATCAAAAAACTAACCCCGGATATGATATGCTTTCGGCTGAACAAAAGCCCTGATGCCCTGGTAGGATAAAGTAGCCCCCAGACCGGATTGTTTTCTTCCTGACCACGGTAAGCTGGCACTTACCCTGTCGCAACAATTCCAATATACGGAGCCTGTGTTCATTTGTTCCATTACTTTTTCTGCCCGTTCAAAGCTTTTTGAGAACACCGCTGCTGTTAATCCATAAGGTGTATCCTGCATTAAATGTATTGCTTCCGTATCGTCCTTTACTTTTTGTATACCAACAACCGGCCCGAAAGATTCTTGCGTCATTAGCAGCATCGAATGATTTACATTTACCATAACGGTTGGTTCAAAATAATATCCTTTACCTGCCGGAATTTTACCGCCGCATTTAATTGTTGCACCCAATATAACTGCGTCATCAACCTGGCTTGATAAAAATGCCTGTTGTTCTTTCCTGCTCAGCGGACCAATGTCAGTAGTTTTATCAAGTGGATTTCCAACAACCAATTTTTTACATTGCTCAACATAAGAGTCAACAAAAGCATCGTATATATTCTCATGCACATAAATTCTTTCTACTGCACAACAACTTTGGCCACTATTATACACTACGCCTTCCAATGCATCTGTGGCGGCTTTATCAATATCATCCACATCGTCCATAACATACAGCGGATCTTTTCCACCCAATTCCAATTGACAGGGAACCATTTTGCCGGCAAGTTTTTCAGCAATATATTTTCCGGTGCGATAACTGCCCGTAAAAAAATAACCATTTAAAGGAAGTTGTAATAAATGTTCCCCGACATTGCCCCTGCCTATTACTGTTTGAAAACAATTTTCCGGAACACCTGCCTTGTACAAAAGATCCCGGATATGCAAACCTGTTAAAGTCGCATATTCAGAAGGTTTATAAAAAACGACATTGCCACCAATGAGGGCAGGAATAAAAACATTTACGCCTACAAGAAAAGGATAATTCCACGCAGAAATATTAGCAATTACACCCAGGGGTTCGTACACAATTTTTTCTTTGGTGGCCCCTTCAATGGTGATCCATTCTTCTGCCAAATATTTTGCTGAATGATCAATAAAAAATTTGATGCGTCTACGGGCACCGTTGATTTCATTATAAGATTGCTGCAAAGGTTTCCCCATTTCGCTGGTGAGTGTATTGGCCAGTTCATCTTTGTTTTCTTCCAGCAGCTCATAAAATTTTTTAATGACAGCTATTCTTTCTTCAACACTAAACTTTGCCCATACACGCTGACCATTTGTAAGCGCTGAAAATTTCTCATCGATCGTTTGAATAGTATCTTCCTCTATATCGCAGATGACTGCTTCGGTTGCGGGATTGATAATTTTCATACTGCTCCTTTGATTGATTTTGTGATCTCTTTAATATAACGGTCCCTGATATTTTTTGCCACAGGTAAATCTTCCAGATGAAATTTATACATTCTTTCGGGATGCCATTGAATGCCGAGAAAAAAGGACTTATCTTCTTTATCTATCCACTCAATACCTTCTACAATTCCATCATCTGAGTAACTATTTACGAATACACCTTTTCCTACAATGTCAACAGACTGGTGATGTGCGCTATTTGCCATGGTTCTTGCAACTCCCGTTATATCATGTAATAAACTATCGGGCTTAATATTTATTCCGTGCGCTTTATCATGTTCCACAAAACGATGAATGGCATTGGCTGTTGAGCCAATATCCTGGTTTAATGTTCCACCTAAAATACAATTTACCAGTTGCATTCCCCTGCAGATAGCTAACAAGGGAATATTCTTTTGCTGGCTTATTTCATATACTTGAATTTCAAATTCATCTCTTTTTTCGTGAAAGTGGAGCGGTGCATTGGGGTAG
Source organism: Ferruginibacter sp. (assembly GCA_041742655.1). GTDB lineage: Bacteria > Bacteroidota > Bacteroidia > Chitinophagales > Chitinophagaceae > Ferruginibacter. Next base: position 7,648 of record JBGSIG010000172.1, read on the forward strand.
TTGGTGATGTTGCTGTTATAAAATTTAGGGTGTGTGTCCACTCCTCCTGACAATACAATACCATCAAAATCTTTGATACTTTCAAGATCGGTATGAAGCGGTGATAAAGTAATTATTTCTATAGGTTCATTCCCTTTCAACCAACGTACATAATTACTGTGCTTTTCATCCGTACCGGTATAAGTAACGCCAATCTTAATTTCTCTTTGTATCATTATAAAGCTTCTAAGTATAACTGTTTAAAATCATTTCTTGTAACGGGCTTAGGGTTGTTTGGATGACAAAAATCTGCCAGGGCCAAGTCGCTCAAAGTTTCGATATGTTCCTCTTTAAC
>JBGSIG010000173.1:0-4090 GCA_041742655.1 Ferruginibacter sp.
CCACGGGGCACAGCCCATTTTTTTGATTCGTTGTATTGTTTTTCTGCAGATTTAGGAAGATTAAGACCAATATAACAACCACCATACAGGTAAATAGTTTGTTTTAATTGTTCCCGATTTTTTTCTTCCAGTTTAGCAAATGCAATAATTTTAAAACCATCGATGCCATTTTTGCGCCAGTATTTAAGCGCCTTGATTGCTTCCACCGACGGGCCTTCGGCATCTGTTTTTGGATTAAAGCCTGTTATTCCGGTGTAGGCATGCAGAATTTCTTTAAACTTAGGCTTATGCAATTTACCGGTACTGGAAGTCCATACCATTATAAAATGTGCGGCCGTGGCGCAGGTACAGTTATTAATTTTCAGGTTGCCCATATCTCCCCATCTACCGGGTTTTATCTTTATTCCCCAATTGTATTCTGCAGGTAGTTCAAATGATTTTTCCTGATGTAAATAAGTGGCTACTTCAAAAGTTCTTGCATCTGGTACGTAGGGTAATTTGCCTGACTTCAGTTTCAGTTTTGCAACGCCTGTAATTTTTTGTTTCATGGTTATGAGCTGGTTTTATACCGATGGAATTTACACAAATTAATAAAGTGTATCAAATTCATAAATTAGGTATAGTAATAGTTTTTTTTGAGAAATGGAGAAGTAAATAAATCGGGTGTCATTGGCCGGTTTATGCCGAAAGTTTTTCAGCAATAGCGGGGGCTATTTTTTTGTCATTTTTAATTAATTCCCTTACTTCATCAATATTTATTTGGTCAATTACTGCATCAGGGATATCGATTGTAAATTCAAATTCGGGAAGCAGCAACCGCAGGCGGGGCGTTAAGCAAAATCCGTCAAATAATTTTATGAACTGCTGGGCAATGGGGGGAAGAAATATTTTTATATCTTTATCTTTTTCGGCGTCAATACCAAATGGAAGAATGTAATAACCGCAAACATATACATTTGGAAAAATGTGAGCCAGGGCAACAGCGATGGCACAATTTTCGCCAACGATACGGGATTCATTTTCGCTTCCACAATTTTTGCATTGGGCTATAATTTGTTTGGTAACCGATATTTTTATTTGCGTGGGCATCAGGCTAATTTCTATCAGTTACAATGTACCATTTTTTAATGAAATGCTAAATAATTTTTGCAATAGGGGGCGTGATTCAGGCTATAGGAAATTGAATTGTAAACTCACAGCCTTCTCCCTCCTTCGTTTCCACTTTTATTGCTCCACCATGCGCTTTAATAATATCATAGGCCAGTGATAATCCTAATCCCGTTCCTTGTCCTGTTGGTTTTGTTGTAAAGAATGGTTGGAATATTTTGTCAACTATTTTTTGCGGAATACCCGGTCCGTTGTCCCGAACCTTAATTTCCACTTTATCGCCAACTTTTTTTGTACTCACCCAAACTGTAGGATTATCTTGAGTTGAGGGTGTCTTAATCCCTCCGCCGGTTGGCGAAGTGGGGGGGCTGGCCGCATAAAAGGCATTGTTATATAAATTCAACAACACCCGTCCAATATCCTGCGGAATAATGTTGATGTTGCCGATACTTTCATCAAAATCTGTTTGCAATGTTGCATTGAATGTTTTGTCTTTTGCACGAAACCTCTGATAAGCCAACCGTAAATATTGATCCGCCAGTTTATTAATTTCGGTAGGTTCTTTTTTTCCTGTACTTGCCTGCGAATGCTGCAGCATTCCTTTTACAATCGCATCTGCACGTTTACCATGGTAATTTATTTTTTCCAGGTTTTGTTTTACATCATCAGCCAGCATTATTGCTTCTTCACTATTGCCAATGGCTAATGCTGTTTTCATTTCGTCCAATAATTCGTTGCTTACTTCACTAAAATTATTTACAAAATTTAGCGGATTTTGAATTTCGTGTGCAATGCCTGCGGTTACTTCGCCAAGTGAAGCCATCTTTTCACTTTGAACCAATTGGGCTTGCGTATCCTTAAGTTCTTTGTAAGCTTTTTCAACTTTTGTTTTGGCAACCTGTTTCTGTCGGTTATTTAGGAACAATAAAAAACTAATTAGCAAAAAGAAGCCGATGGCTACAAATAACAAAGTGTATTTTATTTTATTGCGATATTGCTCCTGCTCTTGTAAAATTTGTTGTTGGTGTTGTTGTTCGTTCAACATTAGCAACTGCAAATCCCTGAATTTTTCCCTGCCGAATAAACTGTCTTTTAATTCAATCGAAACGTCTGTGTAGAATAGGGTGCTATCGGGCATACTTTTTTGCCGGTAAAGCTTTGCAAGGAATAAAGAAGATTCAAGCATGTTCAACTTTCGCGAAATTTTTTCAGATGATTTGTAGGCATTCCTGGCATAAAAGAGGCTCGAATCAAATTGACCAATCGATTCGTAAAATTCTGCAAGTTTTTGCTGAACCCTGCTTTTATTCATCGATTCATTTGAATTAATTGAGTTGTGCAACGATTGATAATAATAATGCAGGGCTGAATCCTGCATTTGCATACCGGCATACGCTTTTCCCAATTCAAGCGGAATAAAGCTTTGCAATTGGGGGTGGGCTATGTTAGCAAGATTATCATAAGCTTCACGGAGATAATATAAAGCAGAGTCTTGTTTTGCAAGAGCATTATAGCATAATCCAATATTCCCCTGTGTAAAAACTTTTAAAGGGGTAATTGTAGATTGGATATTAATTCTGTCTGCCTGCAACAGAAATTGAAGTGCTTGCTGGTATTGGCCCAATTCAATATATATAACACCGATGAAAGTAAGACTTGTGATTTCACCAGTAAGATTTTTTATTTTTCTGTGCAACTCCAATGCGTCCGTTTGCATTTTTAAGGCTTCAGGATAATTTCCCAAAAAGCGATTGGTTTCGCCTCCTGAATTTAGAGCTTTCAGGATGCCTTTTGTGTAGTGCAGGTCGTTTGACAGGCCAAGGGCCGTGTTATAATACAGCAGGCTGGAATCCGGCAGGTTGAAATAATAGATTTCACCGATCTGCAATAACATATCGACCCGGTTAGTGTCTGCAGGCATTTTTTGCGACAGAAGTTTTAAACTGTCTACCTTATCAATTTGCCCAGGGAGCTTTGAACTACCAAGTATAAGCAATAATAATATGGTAAAATATTTCATCATTCATAATTAAATGGCATTAGCAATTCAATTCTTTTCAGAGCCTGTTCTACTTTAACCAGTAATATTCTTTTTCTATAAATTCGTTATTTACAAAATAGGTAACACAACAGTAAATTCGCTTCCCCGTTCGCCCGCGTCGTCTGGGCGGACTTCTCCCTCCTTTGTCTCAACCTTTATTTCTCCACCGTGCGCTTTAATAATATCATAACTCAAACTTAATCCCAAACCTGTGCCCTGGCCCGTTGGTTTGGTAGTAAAGAATGGTTGAAATATTTTATCCAATATTTTTTGCGGAATACCATTGCCATTATCACCAACTTTTATTTCCACCTTTTCACCAACTTTTTTTGTACTTACTGAAACGGTGGGCTCATAAGCTTCCTGCTTTAAGCCTGCCTGTCCGGTAGGCAGGCTTAAAGCTTTTTGTTTTTCGTTTACAGCATAAAAAGCATTGTTAATTAAGTTAAGAATAACCCTGCCAATATCTTGTGGCACTATGTTAATAAGGTCAACGGTTTCATCGTAATTGGTTTTCATCGTTGCATTAAATAATTTGTCTTTAGCACGAAGGCCGTGGTAGGAGAGCCGCAGGTATTCATCTGCCAATGCATTCAGATCAGTGGGTTCTTTTTTTCCTGTACTGGTACGCGAGTGTTGCAACATGGCGCTGACGATATTGGCCGCCCGTTTGCCGTGGTGGTTTATTTTTTCCTGATTTTGCGCCAGGTCGCGCGCCAAATCGATCACCAGCCCGGTATCCATATCCGGTTTTTCAATTTCTTCTTTCAGTTCTTGGGCCAACTCCAGGCTGAGCTCCGAAAAGTTGTTGACAAAGTTGAGGGGGTTTTGTATTTCGTGGGCTATGCCGGCGGTGAGTTCGCCGAGGGAGGCCATTTTTTCGGAATGCACCAGTTGCACCTGGGCTGCCTTGAGTTCAGCCAGGGCTTTTTCGAGTTCTTC
>JBGSIG010000174.1:0-3752 GCA_041742655.1 Ferruginibacter sp.
TGATGCCTGTGTGAAATTAAGCGAACGTTATATGACCGACAGGTTATTGCCTGATAAAGCAATTGATGTAATGGACGAAGTAGGGGCAAGAAAACATATAAAAAATATCAACGTTCCCGAAGAAGTAATAGAACTGGAAAAGAAAATAGAGGATATAAAATTAGAGAAGAATAAGGTGGTGAAAAGTCAGCGGTTTGAAGAAGCTGCTTCTTTGAGGGATACTGAAAAGCGTTTGCAGGAAGAGCTGGAAAAAGCTAAGAATGATTGGGAGGAAGAAAGCAAACACAAACGTTTCCCTATTGAAGAAGAAGACATTGCCGAGGTAATAAGTATGATGACAGGCATACCTGTAAAAAGAATGGTGCAGGAAGAAACCGAAAAACTTCGCCGTATGGGTGAAGATTTAAAAGGTGCTGTTGTGGGCCAGGAAGAGGGTATTTCAAAAGTAGTGAAAGCCATACAGCGCAACCGTGTTGGTTTAAAAGACCCTAAAAAGCCCATTGGAACATTTATTTTCCTGGGGCCTACCGGTGTGGGTAAAACAGAGTTGGCAAGATCGCTGGCAAGATACATGTTTGACAATGACGATTCTTTAATCAGGATCGACATGAGTGAATACATGGAGAAATTCAGTGTGAGCCGTTTAATTGGAGCGCCTCCGGGGTATGTGGGTTATGAAGAAGGTGGCCAGCTAACGGAAAGGGTTAGACGTAAACCATACAGCGTTATCTTGCTGGATGAAATAGAAAAAGCACATCCGGATATTTACAATATTTTGCTACAGGTATTAGATGACGGACAGTTAACTGACGGGCTGGGCAGAAAAATTGATTTTAAAAATACGCTGATTATCATGACATCGAATATTGGCGCACGCCAGTTGAAAGATTTTGGCGAGGGCGTGGGTTTTGCAACAGCAGCAAGGTTATTGAACGCGGATGAAAATAACAAGGCCGTTATTGAGAAAGCTTTGAAGCGTACTTTTAGCCCTGAGTTTTTAAACAGGATAGACGATGTGGTAATATTTAATTCATTGACCAAAGAAAATATCTTTGAGATTATAGATATTTTAATGAAGGGTGTGATGAAGCGTTTGGTAAACCTTGGGTTTTCAATGGAATTAACATCGGAGGCAAAAGATTTTATTGCAGAAAAGGGATACGATTCGCAATTTGGCGCAAGGCCATTGCACAGGGCCATTCAGAAATACCTGGAAGATCCGTTAGCCGAAGAGATATTAAACATGGCGGTAAAAGAAGGAGATGTGCTGATAGCCGATTTGGATGAAGCGAAAGAAAAAATACTGTTTACATTAAAGCCGCCAGTAGTAAATATTAAAGGGGCAAAATCACAAGCCTGATTTTAAAAAAAATAAAAATACAAAAGCCGCCTTTTATGGTGGCTTTTGTATTTGACATATCATTCAATATTTGCACAATAAGGTATTTTTTGTTATGTTGCTATTTTCCTGTTCATTTATTGCAGGCACTATTTTAAGAACCATTTTTTATCATGTCGACTGTAAAGTTTAGTGCTTTGTCTTTGCCTTTAATAATATCATCAATCGTATAATTAACCGGATAATCAGGCATAGTACCCCTGCCCATGTTTTGTAAAGTGTCAACGTAATTAATATATTTTTGCAGCGGAACAGCTAAAGTAAAATTAAAAGGCATCACTTTTGTTTCCGGCATCATTCCACTATTATTTCCCTGGTAACCTCCGCCCGTTTCTTCTCCTATAAAAGTTGCTTTTTTATTGTAACACAAAACGGCTGCAACATCTGCACAGCTCGACATACAGAAACCATTTATCAAAATATAAACCTTTCCTGTATAATTATTTTTAGCGGGCTTTTGTTCTTCATAAAAATCAAATTCATTATTAAGTCTGGCTTTTTGCCAAAGCCATGCGCTGTCTTTTTCAATGGGCACACGGTAAAAAACTTTCACCGCCCCTTTTATTTCCTTGGCAATGGCCTCTGTCACTTCTATTCTGTCCCAATAGCGAAAAGGTTTATCAAAGAAAAAGCTGGTAAACCAGGCAGCATATGAATCTGAGCCGCCGGTATTGTCTCTTAAATCTATTACAAGGTGTTGAATTTTATTTGTTTTGAGTTCGGTAAATGTCTTGCCAATGAACTGTTTAAAATCCTGCTTAGATTTTTTAATGGCAGAGTTTGCAAAAGAATGAATGGTTAAAAAGCCGATATCATTTTCTATTTTAAAGGTTAATTGTTTGGGTGGTACAGGTTCTATTAAGAAGCCACCTTCCGCTATATCAGCAAACTTTGCTCCTTTTATTTTATAGCTTGTTTCCACGTCATTATGTTTTGTTACCAAGGTAAAATTTTCGGTAATCACAAGGCTTCTGTACCACAATGGAAATTGGTAATACAAAGCCCTGTACTTCATTGTTAAATTATTTCCATCTGAAGGCACCAGGGGTAGCAACTGATTAATAATTGTTTCAATGGTTTGCCCGTTGATACTTACTATTTCGTCTCCGGGTGTAATTGCTTCTTCGTTTGAGTAATTCTTTACGACGTATGCCTTATTATTATTGCAGAGAAGTTGAAATGGAAACAGGTAAGGGTGTTGGTTCAGGGAATCTGTGTATTCCTGTGGAAGCGATAACCCTGTGTGAAGCCAGTGAATTTTTGAAATGATTGGCTTCAGTTTTAGATATGCTTCCATTTTAGTAAGAGAATCTTTAATAGTTGCTTTTACAGAATCTATATAAACAGTAAATTCCTCTTTGGAATTGTACCGGTAAAAACCTGGATGCTTCAGCTTTAATTCCGTTGTAATGTCATCAATTGTATGTTTAACAGTGTCTGCAGAAAATTTCTGATAAGTGAATTTTGAAGACTGTGCCCAGGCATTGAATAGGGTGCTTATTGCTACGAAAATGAGTAGTATAGGTCTTGTCATTTTTTATTTTGTAAAATAGTATATCAATTGTGAAGTAATTGTGAAACGTATAGTGTTACCATTATGAAGATTATTCATTACCCTTTCCTTGCAGGAATTTTAAATTGTTTTGTTTTGATGCTTAATTTTTTTGACTGACTTTTGCTGTAATGAAAAAAATAATCATCACAATCGACGGATGGTCGTCTTGCGGTAAAAGTACGCTGGCAAAACAACTGGCAAAAGAGCTGGGCTATCTCTATATCGATAGCGGTGCAATGTACCGGGCAATTACTTTATATTTTTTACGGCATCATATTGATTGGGCAAATACTGAAGAAGTGCAAAAGGCATTGGGAGATATTATGCTTGAATTTCATTACAATAAAAAATCCGGACAATCAGAAATTTTTCTGAACGGGGAAGATGTGGAGTACCTGATAAGAGATTTAATAATTGCGGAAAATGTGAGTGAGGTAGCAACTATTAAAGCTGTGAGGGATTTTGCAGTAGCAGCACAGCAAAAAATGGGGCAGAAGAAAGGGATTGTAATGGATGGCCGGGATATTGGCACTACAGTATTCCCAAAAGCAGAACTTAAAATATTTATGACCGCAGATATTGCAGTGCGGGTAGAGCGAAGGTTTAAAGAGATGTTCGAAAAAAATCCGAACGTTACAATTGAGGAAGTAAAAAGCAATCTGGAAATGCGGGACTATATTGATTCCAACCGGGAAGTGAGCCCGTTGAGAAAAGCTGCTGATGCCATTGTAATTGACAACACTAAAATAAGTATGGAACAGCAGTTGAAACTTGCGTTGAATTTACTGGAAGAAAAAT
>JBGSIG010000175.1:0-2573 GCA_041742655.1 Ferruginibacter sp.
ACTGTAATATTTGTGAGCACCTTTATTTTTTCTTCGTCCGATAATTCAACATAATTGGCTGGCAGATAGCCGGCTTTTTTAGCAATGGCTGAAAGCACTTTTTCATGTACAGTACTTTCCTGGCGTATGTCCAGGGCAGCAAAATGTAACCCAAATACATTTACCTTATTTATAAAATTGTCTATCAGGTATAGAAATAGGCCATTGTGTTTATAAATAACTATGTCTTTAATTTTATTTAACGAATCCAGAATACCCTGTTTGCTTAAGACCGTGCGCTGGCCAGGAATAAAGATGTTATTGTACATATCGTTTTCCAGGTCGATTAAGATTGTATCTACCCCCTCAAAAGTCAACCTTCGTCTAATGCGCCTTATTTCAATATAATAAGATTTTATAATGCTACCCCTTAAAGCATCGGCTACCTTCAGCGTTGTGTCTGCCTTCACAAAAGGATTTCCATCACGGTCACCTCCGGGCCAAAAGCCCATAGTGATAACCGGATTGTTATCGTCCACAGCATTTGGAAACTGATTTTTTAAAAACGACATAATTCTGCCGGCGGCAGAATAAAAAACATTTTCGAGATACCATACTAGATTGATAGCCTCATCGTAGGGTGTTGGTTTCTGCTTTTTTAAAAAAGGCGTTTTACCCAACTGCTGCAGGTAGCTATTTATTTGTACGCCGTTGTTTTCTGCCAGTGCCTTCGATAAATCATTGATGATACCCAACACAGCCCCGGGATAAAATTGGGTGGGATGAGCTGTTAAAACCAATCTTACCGCAAATGTTTTTAGCTTCTCTGCCAGATCGTCTTCTTTATTATTTTGAATCACCTCACTTTCCAGGTGTTTTAATGTGCCAACTCCTGCTATATCATTCACTTCCGTAAAAGAAGCATCTTCCAATGCGTCAAAAAGAACTACCTGTCTTTCGATGTATTGAATAAAGCGAAACAACAGATCAAGTTTTTCCTGCGGTTTTGTATAAGTAGTATGCTTGCTGAAAAATTCTTCAACAATTTCAACCGGGCTTTGTTTTTTGCGATATCCTTCATCGCAATTATTTTGCAATAAGGATAAAAGAATGCCCGTTTTCTCAATGCGATGAAAGGGGAGGGAAGTAAACAGGCCATTGTATAATTGAAATTTTATTCCAACTAAATTCTTAAATTGCTGCAATCCCGTAGATGACTGGTAATCCATATTTAATAAATTTTAAAGAAAATGTAATAAAGCTGGCAGCAATATTTAGAAGCCATGAAAATACTTAAAAAATTTCAAATCGTTTGCCTTGTTTACAAATATTTACCTAATTTAGCGGTCATAAAAGTGGTACAAGTGAAATTAAATATCATCCCTTCTAAAAAATCCATGGCTATACCGGCTATTGATACCACTATTTTTACTACATCAACAACCCGTTAAGGGTTGCAAACTTTCATACTACCTTTGGGCGAATCGCTGTTTTTCATTGAATGAATCATACACTTCTATTTACATCAACTATTTAATTACAAAAAATGCAGGTTTTAAAGTTTGGCGGAAGTTCTGTAGCCAATGCAGAAAATATAAATAAGGTTATTGAGATAATAAAAGACAAAGCTGCAAAAGATAAAACCATTGTAGTAGTATCGGCATTGGGTGGTATCACGGATATATTAATTCAATGCAGCCAACTTGCAGCAGCTGGCAACGAAGCATATAAAGAGAAATTGCAGGAAGCGGAGCACCGTCATCTTGCTACTATTAAAGAATTGATTTCAATTGTGCAGCAAAGTGCTATTTTAAGTTTGGTAAAAACTTTATGCAACCAAATTGAAGACATCTGCAACGGAATATTTTTGTTGCGGGAATTATCTGAGCGAACCAAAGATAGAATTGTCAGCTACGGAGAAATATTATCTTCTAAAATAATTGCCGCCAAATTAAATACAGAAGGGTTACCATGCGAATGGGTAAACTCGGCCGAACTGCTTGTAACAAATACTAATTTTGGTGCAGCCTCCGTGGAATTCTCCATCACTAATAAAAAAATCACCCATCATTTTTCGCAATCAGAAGCCAATCTTTTTTTGCTGCCCGGCTTTATCGCTTCGGATACTAACGGTAACAGCACAACGCTTGGAAGGGGTGGGTCTGATTATACGGCGGCGATTGTTGCAGCGGCTTTAAATGCGAGGGTGCTGGAAATCTGGACAGACGTGTCTGGCATGATGACCGCCGATCCGCGATTGGTTACCAATGTAAAAATTATTCCCAATATTTCTTACCAGGAAGCGATGGAGCTGTCGCATTTTGGTGCTAAAGTAATTTACCCGCCAACCATACAGCCGGTGAGCAGCAAAGGTATACCTACCTGGATAAAAAATACTTTTGCACCTCAGGATAACGGCACATTGATAGAAAAAAAGTCAACTACCAACGGCAATAGCATTCGTGGCATTTCCAGTATCAACAGCATTGCACTATTAAGCCTTGAAGGAAGTGGCATGGTGGGTATTCCGGGGTTTTCAAAACGGTTATTTGAAGCGTTGGCTTTAAAGAAAATAAATGTAATTCTTATTACGC
>JBGSIG010000176.1:0-2656 GCA_041742655.1 Ferruginibacter sp.
TTGGTGTAGGTTTTCGCTACGCTTACCATCAGCCACGTTAATAGGGCAAGTGCCAATAGCATTTGCACCACATTGCGGGTTAATGAAAAATTATACACCTTAACAGTCTCGTCAACAGATATTATTTTACCTTCTTCGTTCAGCCTATACCCATCTACTTCTTTGTGCCCGTGTTCAAATTCAGAAGACATAAAAAAGGAAAACCCTTTTTGTGGAGAATATAACATTACTGGTAAAGGAATAGATACTGGATGTTTATGGCCATCACTTCCTTTATACTCAAAAAAGTGAAACTCATGAGCGTCCATAATATGGCCAAATATTACTTCCTTAGCATTAAACTTTTCCTGTTTTTCAATTGCCTCTTCTACTTCTGCTTTTGATTCATGTTCCTGTGCCATAACATTAAAGGATGAAGCAAGCAATATTATGCTAAAAACCAGTACCAGTGTAGTTTTGATGCCATTAAATGTCATGTCGTACCTTAAATTTGGCGCAAAGATAAGGGTTTAACAGATAAATGTTGAAGGAAGAAAAGAGAATTTTTAAAGCAATTTTTTAACCTGAATTTTAGTCAAGTCCCATTTCTTTACGAAGAAGTTTTATTTTCTCAAGTTCAATAACGTCCACTTGATCTTTAGTTCTATTAACTGCCTTTTTATTGGCAATTAATTGGTTAGTGTGTAAAAAAGGAATTTTAATACTTTCAATATCTGCAATGGTTGCTTTTTGAAAGCATTCATCAAAAGTGAAACCTTCTAAACCTTTCATATCAACCATAGTATCTAATTGAAGTCCATTATTTAGTCAAAAATCTGTACAACCCGCAATAAATTGCATAGTTTCCATCATAAAGTAATCGCCCATATCTGCATCCCTAAACGCCCTTCTTAAATTAGCTCTGTTGTTTAGTGAATCTTCAATCCAAATATTCATATCTGCAGTATATTGCTGATATCCATGAATATTAGTTGCAAAGCTTTCTACCACTATATACTTAACATTATTATTCTGAAGAGATTTCCAAAATTTTATTACGTCTTCATCAAAATATCCATCACCGAAAACTTTTTATTTAGGTTGCAAGGCTTGTGGGTAATTTTTGCCCTGTTAAGTGTAGCTTGAATTTTATATAATCTTGTCGTCATTAAAAGTCGTTCGGTATAGGAACGATTTAAAGCTTCCCTTAATAATTTCATTTCTGCCTTTTCGTAATCGACATTTGGCTCATTTAAAATATGGCCGTTTGCAGAAATTTTATTTTAATCTGAAGAATGCATTCTGGAAATTACTAAAATATTTGGTAAAATCAAACCGCGGCATCAGTTACTTCCTGCTTTTCAAATTGCATTTTATGCAGCTTGTAATAAAATCCACGTTTTGCTATAAGTTCATCGTGCGATCCAATTTCCATTATTTCACCTTTGTCCAATACCATAATCTTAGTTGCTTTTCGGATTGTAGACAACCGGTGGGCAATAATAATAGAGGTACGGCCACTAATTAATTTATCAATGGCGTGTTGAATCAATTGTTCACTTGCGGTATCTACGGATGAGGTAGCTTCATCTAAAATTAATATTGAGGGGTCATAAAGCAAAGCCCGGGCAAATGACAGCAACTGACGCTGGCCTAATGACAATGTGGCTCCACGTTCCATCACGTTGTAATCGTACCCTCCCGGTAACTGAATAATAAAATCATGAATGTCTATCAGCTTGCACGTTTCAATTACCTGCTCCTTACTTATCCTTGTATTGCGCAATGTTATATTGTCGTACACCGAACTGCTGAATAAAAATACATCTTGTAAAACAACGGCAATTTTACTGCGCAGGTTAAATAAATCGTAGGATTCAATACTTATATCATCTACTTTTATCGTGCCCTTCTGAATATGATATAGCCTGTTCACGAGGCTAATAATTGTGGTTTTTCCGCTCCCCGTGTTACCAACAATGGCAAGGGTTTCACCCGCATTGATCGTGAACGAAATGTTTTTAAGTACAAAATTATTCTCACTATAAGCAAACCAGACATTATCAAATTGTAGTTTCCCATTAATTGGCATCGGATTTTTAATAGGTTCATCAGAGAATTGGTTTGTAACATCGGCATTATCCAGCACTTTAAAAACTCTTTCGCTGGCTATCATTCCCATTTGAAGCACATTGAATTTATCAGCAATAAACCTTAGCGGGCGAAATAATAAGTTTAAACATAAAATAAATGAAGTTATTACACCAACAATTTCTCCCTTGCCAATATCAGACAATAAAAGCGATTCTTTTGCGCCCCACCATACCAATAAACCAACTGATAACGCCGACACCAGTTCTACCACTGGAAAAAAAACTGAATATGCAAAAATTGCTTTGACGTTAGCATTTCTGTGGTCTTTATTGATTTTGTCAAATTTTTTAAACTCCCTGCTTTCCGCTGCAAACGCCTGCACAATGCCCATTCCGGTAATATGTTCCTGCACAAATGCATTTAACTGAGCAACTGCGTTGCGCACCCGTATAAACGATTTATTAACTGTTTCTTTGAAATAATAGGTGGCAATAATTAAAAACGGAAATGGAGCAAGACACACCAATGTTAATTGCCAGTCTATATAAAACATGTAGGCCAATACAGCAAAAATTGACAGCAG
>JBGSIG010000177.1:0-2748 GCA_041742655.1 Ferruginibacter sp.
GCATTTGCAGCAGAGTATGGTAATGCATTAAGTGGTGTATTTGACCTTAACCTGCGGCGTGGAAATAACGAGCAGCGGGAGTACAGCCTGCAGGCGGGAGTGCTGGGTTTAAACGCTTCGATTGAAGGCCCGTTTTCAAAAAATTATAAAGGGTCTTACCTGGTCAACTACAGGTATTCCACCTTATCGGTACTTGCTAAAGTTGGCGTGTTGCCCGACAATGGTGCTACCAATTTTCAAGACCTTGCCTACAACTTTATATTCCCCACAAAAAAGTTGGGCACCTTTACCATTTTTGGTTTTGGTGGATTGAGCAATCAAATTTATAAAGCAGAAAAAGATTCTATTAAATGGGAAAGCAGGGGCGACCAATACTCTTATAATTTTGAATCAAACACCGGAATGACGGGCTTGACGCATACAATAAACCCGGGAAACAATTTAAACATCAAATCGGGCCTTGGCATTTCGCAAACAATGATTGGGTATGATGAAGATTTTACAGAGAAAAATTATACCACCATCAAAACATATCTTGATAAATACAAAACAAAGAAAACGGTATTGTTTTCTACGCTCAATTATAAATTTACAAACCAATTATACCTGCGTGCAGGCGTTAACCTCAGCAGAATAAAATATACTTTCTACCGCCAATCAAGCGAAGATGTGGGCGACCCGCTGGAAGAAATACTAGACACCAGTGGCCGCACCTCCACCCAACAACTTTTTGCAGAATGGCAGTACAAACCATCTAACAGTATTGTACTCAATGCAGGCATACAATATTTCAGGCTGGCGCATAATAATACTGCGGCGCTTGAACCCCGCTTATCGGCTAAATGGAATATCAATACAAAAAGCAGCGCAGCCGTTGGATACGGGCTACATAGCCAAATGCAAACAATGAACGTATATTTTGCCCAGGAAACATTGCCCGATGGAGACATTTTTTTGCCGAACAAAAACCTCGGCCTTACAAAGGCGCATCATTATGTTTTATCGTACAACTATCGCCTTGCAAAAAATTTGCAGGCTAAAATAGAATCGTATTACCAGCAATTATTTAATGTACCGGTAAGCATTTATGACACCAGCACGCTATCTACCTTAAATGTGCAAAGCGAATATATAACAGAGCCTTTGGAAAATACCGGCACTGGCAGAAATTATGGCGTAGAAATTTCGCTGGAACGCTACCTGAAAAATAATTTTTACTTAACGCTCCACAATTCTATTTATCAATCGAAGTACACCGCCAAAGACGGGATAGAAAGAAATACCCGTTTCAATGGAAATTATATTATAACCCTAATTGGCGGCAAAGATTTCGTCAACGAGAAAAAATCAAGAACCTACGGCATCAATATCAAAGCGATCTATGCTGGCGGTATGCGCACAACACCCATCAATTTTGAAGCATCAAAGCAAGAGGGCCACACCGTGTTTTATGAAAATGAAGCATATACCCTTCAGAACCCGGCTTACTTTAGGGGCGACCTAAGGGTGAGTATAACATGGAACCGGAAACGGTATTCAAGTACGTTATCTCTCGACATTCAAAATTTTACCAACCGTAAAAACGTATACAACCAGGGTTATGATGCAGATAAAAATATTATTGAAACCTATTATCAAACAGGTTTAATACCAATACTGAATTACAAAATAGAATTTTAATATAGGGAAGAAAAATTAAGGAAGATCATTGTGACTCGATGTCGTTGAAGGTACTTTTTGATTAGACTGCCAAAGACACCCATTTTAACTGCGTAAAATAGTCATCCTAAAAATTGCCAAACACCAGGCGTTGACAGTAAAATGTCTCAAAAAAAGGGGGATTAAAAACGGGGCTTACATGAAAAACTAATTTCGACTGAACGCTATGAACGATCAAGTCGCCTTCCAAAAATCAACGAAACCACGAACAGGCCAATAAAAATGTAAAACAAAATTTTACCCATGGCAATTGCGCTTGTAGCAATACCCATAAAACCAAAAATGGCTGCTATAATAGCAATAATAAAAAAAGTACCTGTAAAGCGCCTCATAAGTTAATTTTTAGAAATATTGAAACAAGTTTAAAAAATTTTGGTAACCATATATTTATGTTCATTGGAGTCTTCCTCAAAAATTACTGTTATGATACACAACGAAATAAAAAGAAAATAGAAAGCCTTTGCAACAGCGTCAATATTAGCATTGACACTTAAAAACTGAAATGAAGCTGCGGCGAGTGCCCCGATAAAAAATACAATTGTCCAGCGTAACATATACTTAAATTTTATAATGAATATAAATTCAACGCCACTGTAATCTATTGATCTATTGATGAAAATATTATGCCACAATTGGGTGCTGTTGAAGAATTTTAAGCAATAATGTTAAATTGTGGATTAAATTCAGCAGGTTGGGAATTGTGGAGGGGTTGCTTTTTTTACAGAAAAAGAAGCGGCCTGCTGTTCAAATAAACTGTTGGGAATACAGTCCAACATGCACAGCAGGCGACCGCAACAAGCGTATCGTCAGGTAGCAATAATCACATTTTCATTTTTTCTAATCCACCCCTCCCCTCCTGGTGGGGGATTTTTTTGCAGGCCATTTGCCGGGTTCGCCGGTTGCTGTATTTTGTGGTAATATTATTTTTTCACGGGAGGCTGTCTCAGGGTCTTCGCAAGCCATATACACCAGAATAGCTGCAAGGATGGCGTTGTTTTTTACATCATCAAAAACAATTTTATCGTAGGT
>JBGSIG010000178.1:0-6144 GCA_041742655.1 Ferruginibacter sp.
AGTGCGCACGACGCACAGATTTTATCATTGGGCGGTGCCTTATCATAAGGCATATTCAGGTTCATTGCAGTTGGCAAGGATAAGGTTGTGGTAAATACAAAAAAGGTTATTAAAAGAAAACCCAAATCTACCATCGGAGTAAGGTCGACCCGGGTGGCATTTTTTACAAACCGAGGCTTTTTGTTTTTACCCTTTATACTTTCATTGTTGATTTATTGGGACTTTCGTACAATAACCACCAAAACAATAACCATTTCAAGCCAATAGCACGATTAATTACAAAGGCCGTTTGCCAACCCCTGCGCCAGCAATGAGTGGGACAGTGAGCGGTGCCAGTATAGCCCCTATATTTGTTCCCGAATTATATATTCCTGCTGCCAATGCACTTTCCTTTTTGGGAAACCATTCGGCTACTGTTTTAATTGCAGCGGTAAAATTACCTGCTTCACTTACTCCCAACACCGCACTCGCAATCATAAAACCAACTGTTGATTTTACGAAAGCATGACCCATTGCTGCAAGGCTCCATACTATTAACGATAAAGCATACCCCATCTGTGTACCCAAACGATCAATAATAAAACCTGTAAAAATCATCCCAAACGCATAACATATCTGAAAGGCAATTACAATTTTGGAATAGTCAGTTTCAGTCCATCCAAACAACGGTTCCAGGTAATCATCTTTTAATAAGCTAATCACTTGCCTGTCGAGATAATTGATAGTTGTTGCAAAAAATACCAGCGACAGAATTATCCAGCGATATTTTTTTACTGGTGTTGAATTGACCTCATACATTTTTATCACCCAAGGGGTTGCCATATCTAACATTATGCGAGTGCAATATTAACTGCTGTACCAAACTTTTCGGCAGATACATAAGCGGTATAAATAGTAGTAATTACATCAGCAGCAAGTTGACTGTTACTTTCAATGGCATCGCCAAATGCTGCACTGCGGTAAAATGATTCCATCTCATGTTGATAGCCATTGAACCAGGCTTCATCGGGAGATATAAACGACCATCCTTGTTTAGTACCTGTTTTTTCAACTACATAAACATCATCAAAATTGGCATCAACAGGGTTATAGGTTTGCATTGCATTATTGGGAGCAATATTGCAAACGGTACGGTGATTATTAGCATGCACTTCTACATAATTTTTTACACCACCATGCATTAGTTCACTCGCAATAATATCAGCAAAAGTTCCATCTTCAAAAACGATATGTACCGATACAAAATCTTCTACATCTTTATACTCATTCTTCAAATGCCCATCATTGATATAGCCGGGCATTCTTGTGAGGGCATGTGTTATTGCTGAAACAGTTTTGGGGCGAATGGCAACACCATTTCTTTTTAATCCTTCCACCTGTTTTAAATACAATGCTGCAGTTAAAGGATGTACGCCTTTGCCCATTAATGATCCTCCGCCAGACAAACTCCATTGGCCATAATCTAAGGAATGCGAACCGGAATGTGATTGTTGCGCTTGTATCCATAAAATTTGTGCCCCGGTTTTTTCAATTACTTCTTTTTCTTTTTGAATAGCGGGTGCATACACCCAGTTCTCTGCATACATGATGGAACCTGTGCTGTCTTTTTCTGCCTGCAACATCCGTTGCACACTTTCTTTCGCAAATATTAACCCTTCTACACGGGAAAAAGTATCCCCGTTAAAATTTTCGGTACCATCACCAAAATAACCCGTAAATGGTTTTTCAATAATTACATGTTTACCCTGCTTTAAAACCTCTACGGCAATTCGTTCATGCGTTACCGGTGGTGTGCAAACATGCAGCACATCCGATGCGCCAATTAATGCTTGCAGGTTTTCAAAACTTTTTATTCCTCTTACCACCGTAAACTCATCCAACTTTTTTGAGTTTTTAGAAAAAGCACCGACAACTTCAAGGTTTACCGAATACACACGCTTTAAAGCATCAAAGTGAAATCTTGCTGCAAAGCCTGAGCCTATAATCCCTGTTCTCAGCATTTTCATATTACTTTGAAGGTATTAATGCATTTAAAATGTCTTTCTTCCATTCATCTTTATCCAAATCATACACAATAAAATCTGAATCGAACTGCCAGTAGCTCCAGCTCCAATTTCTTCTCTCTGCCTGGCGTGCAATGTAATTTGTCCATCTAATCCGTGACGGCATATCGGCTTTTTCGTAGGCGCCGAATTCTCCTAATGTAAGTGGGCGGTTGTGTTGTTTGGCCCAGTCCTGTGCCATGTCAAAATCCTGCTGTACGGCAAGTACTGCGGTGTCCGTCTCCTTCCATTCAATACCACTTAAATCTTTACTTTTTACTGACCATGGTGCGCCCTGGTGGGTAAACTGAATAGGACTGTAATAGTGAATGGCAACGATGATATTGCTATCATCTTCAGGCAAGGTTAAATCTTTCAGGAATTTAATTTGATTGCCATTGATAGGCCCAATAATTAGTGTTCTTTTTGGATTAGATGCCCGCATGACTTTATAGGCAGCACTGTGTAGGTCATTCCAGATTTCAGGCTTCATGTTGGGCTCATTGGCAATTTCAAACAACACATCGTTGGCGTAATTTTTGCAATGCTCCGCAATCTGGTTCCACATAGCCAAAAACATCGGCTTTGTTCCCAGCGGATCTTTTTGCATCGCAATGTGTTGATGAAAATCTACAATAACCATCAATTTATTTTTTAAAGATTCCTTTATAGCCCAATCCAATGTCTTAAAAAAATCCGGATTGATGGTAAAAGTGGAATCGTTCATTGAAAATTTGAATGGGGCAATTACAATGCGAACATTGCTAAAGCCAGCTTCCTTTATCAATTTAAAATGCTTTGCTTTCATTCTTGCTTTGGAAGCATCTTTCCACAAAGGATCGTACCCGATTATATTTACACCTCGGCCAAGTTTTGCATTTTGTTCAAATGCAAATCCATGGCCTGGTTTGCCCTGGGCCATTACAAAAGAAACATTAAATAGTGCAAAGATTAATGCGACTAGCAGGCAACAGGTTTTAATAATTTTTCTTAAAATCATATTTTTATATTTTAAAAAGGAGCTGTTATTGATATACCGTTTTTACAGCAGCATTCATTTCTTTCAACATCTGAAGCACAAGTTCAAAGGGGTCGTAAGGCACTCCACGAACCAGCAATGTTTCAACCGGAATGTAGCCTTTATAACCACCGTCTTTAATGATCTTAACGAGTTTTACATAATCCGTTTTTTCAGCCCCGCCAATACCCTGCGGGCTTTCTTTTACCTGCCAGTTAACAGCATACGGAACAACTTCTGCAATGTCTTTGTAGGGGTCTTCAGTCTTGAAGTTTCCAATGTCAACAATCAAACCGGCCCATTTAGAATCTACACCCTTCAGCACATACAAGCATTGCGTTGCAGTTTGCAACATATCGCCATGGTTTTGAATACCGATTTTTACGCCATATTTTTCGCCATATGCGGCGCACTCTTTATAACATTCAATCATCCAATCGGCCACTTCTTTCCATTTTTCTTCATATCCTTTTGGTATTTCCCCAGAGAATACCCGAACAACAGGAATACCCATTTTAGAGGCAGCAACAATCCAATTTTTTGCTAATTGTACACCTTCTGCTCTCACTTTTGGATCGGGATTGGCAAAATCATTTCGTATACCTGTTCCGGTTAATACAATTCCCAATTCAGCCGCTCGGTCTTTAAATTTTTTCAGATAGTCATCAGTTGGTACAGCCGGATAACCTGGAAAGAAATAAGCAGTAGGATCCAATCCTTTTATTTTTTGAGAAGCACACCAGTCGAGCAAATTAAATAAAGTGTACACCTGCTTTTTATCCCGGGCATCTTTCGCCACTAATAAGTCGCTGAAAGAATATGCATTCAAAGAAGGAATTAAAGGATAGTTCTTTTCTTTTTTTTGTGCAGTAACTGTAATTGAAAAAATAACTATTGCTGTAACAAATAAGGCGACTTCCTTTATTCCCGATTTCAAAATATCGCTGTATCGCATCTTTATTATATTTGTTAATAAATTAAAAAATTCCGTTGCTAACAAACGCTATTTTTTTACCATCGGGCGACCAGCTTGGTACATTCATCGTTCCTTGTCCGCCATATAAATAAGCTATTACTTTAGGCTGCCCACCACTAATAGGCATTTTGCGTAAATAAACCCTTTCATAAAAAGGATGTAAATCGGCAGGTACTTCTTTGGGGAAAGAAATAAACACCAATGTTTTGTTATCTGGTGAAACATGCGGAAACCAGTTATTCAATTCGTCAAAAGTTAATTGCGTCTGGTTTTTACCGTCAGCATCCATACGCCAAATTTGCATTTTACCAGTACGGGTAGAATTGAAATAAATATATTTTCCATCAGGAGAATATTCAGATCCATCATCCAATCCTTTGGCATCGGTTAATCGAATCTCGGTACCACCGTTTGCTGGAATTTTATAAATATCGTAATCGCCGTCTCGCTCGCCGGTGTACACTAAAAATTTATTATCCGTCGACCAGCCATGAAAGTAGGAAGGTGTTTTGTGAGTAATGAGTTTAGGAACACCTCCTGTTACTGGTAAGGTATACACGGCAGATTGTCCTTTTGTTTCGGCTCCCTGGTTGCTGATACCAATTTGTTTGCCATCGAAAGTAAGTACGTGGTCGTTGTTATTCTTAATAGCAAAATCAGTATTTAACACAGTTGCTGTTCGGCTGGTCAAATCAAAATTATACAGCTTGCCGCTTTCATTATAAATCAATGTTTTTCCATCTGGCGTCCAGTTGGGTGCCTGGAAAGAACCAATATTATTCGCAACAACCTGGCGATGCCCTGTGGCAACATCCATTACTTCTAACGCACTGCCAATATAATTTCTGTACTGCACTAAAGTATCTGGCGCAGTTTTAAAAATCCTGGTATTGGTAAATTCAGCTTCTTCGGAAAATAAAGTGGTGTGCGCACAAACATATAACCCGGCAACCAGGTCTGTACCTAAATTAATACTATCCAGTTTTTCTGTAACGTACACTTCTCCAAAATGTGCTACTGACATGATATAAGTATTCCCTTTTTTTTCTAACTGCAATACATCCGGTGCCTTGATGGTTAATTTTATTTCTTTCATGTCAGCACCTGCTGCTGTTCTGTATTGAAAAGCGGTTAAGCCATCACCATGAACAGTACAGGCTATCACCGGCGAATTGGTTGCCAGTGAACTCCGGATCATTAACCCTGCTTTGCGATGTGGCTCATGGCCTAGGCCCAAAAAACGAACCTGCGTTTGTAAAATAAAATCGCCATTCATTTTTTTTGATAGAAAAGCAAAGCTGTCCTGGCCAAACCAAATATTTCTGCCCGAACCTGTAACATGGTATGTTTGAGAAGGCTCCTGGTAGCTTGCTGAACCAGTTATTTTTGGCGAGCCAATATCAAAAAAGCTATCGAACGAACCAATCTTTGCACCAGGCACCTGGGCATAAGCCGGAGCATATATTATCAGGGATAAAATTGTTAAATACAGCAATTGTTTTATTGCAAGCATAAGATATTATTTTGCGAGCTATTTAATAAATTATTTACCTGTTCAATTAAATACTTTATCGATACTAAGCTAATATTTTTTCAATTCTTTTCCGCTCTTCGTTTGAAAACGAATAATTGTCCAAACAACAGATAGAATCCAACAGTTGTTTTGGTTTGCTAACGCCTAGCAATACCGAAGTGATGCGCTTATCCCTTAAAAGCCAAGCTAACGCCATTTGAGCAAGGTTTTGTCCTCGTTCCAATGCTAGCGCATTCAACTGCTGTACCCTGGCAATTTTGTCAGCAGAAATGGCACCTTCTTCTATAGCACCATTACCTCTGTGGCTTGCTGCACGGGAGTCTGGAGGAATTCCGTTTAAATATTTATTGGATAACAAACCCTGGGCAAGCGGAGAGAAAGCAATACATCCTACCGCATTTTGTTCCAGCACATCTAATAATCCACCTTCCACCCAACGATCGAACATGGAATACTTTGGTTGATGAATTAAACAGGGCGTACCCAACTGCTTTAAAATTTTGATAGCTTCGGCAGCCTCTTTTGGATGGTAGCTTGATATGCCCACATACAAAGCTTTCCCCTGGCGTACTAT
>JBGSIG010000179.1:0-1541 GCA_041742655.1 Ferruginibacter sp.
CTTCATAAAAATTTTATTGCCGCAGCCGCCAAAATGTAAGAGGAGTCTTTTAATATAAAGCCGAATTACACTGCTGCGGATGAATGAACAACAAATCTATAACTTTCCCGCCAAAGGATCATTTCCTTTAATAGTACCCAACGTTTTAAGCGGTTTAAAACGAACAAACATATCTTCCGCATACCATCGCTCTTTTCTTGTTTTTTGGATAACCGCAGTGTGTTGATGCATTTCGTAAGCAAAAGCTTTCATGTGTTCCCTGCTTTGCCAGATGCTGAATGTGGCCTGTTTTATCAAAGGCATTTCGCCAATGCCTATGGAGTGAATAAATCCTTTTGCTCTATTCATCTCTACAGCAACAGAATCTACATTTTTCCAAAAAGCGTTTAGTTTATTTAAGCGTATAGTCGCCCTTGTTAGCGTTGCGATTACGCCATCGTAATTTGTCCCTTTCGGCAATTTACCAAATGCCTCTTTTCCATCCCACTTGCCATGGCCTTCCAGGGGTTCTAAAAAAATGGTCCACGTTTCGCAATTGAAAAAAGTCAGCCACTTGTTGATAGCTGAGCCATATAGCTGCCGGATATGTGATGAAACGATAAAGCCGCTGATAGCCGTGCGTTCAGGTTGAACCGCCAATATGCCCCACTGTTGCCAGTCGGGGTGCTTATCAAAGGTGCCGTTTTTACCACAGCCCAATAATTTATAAAATGAAATGTTTTTATTTAACCAAAGCGGTAACCGGAACACGGCCATTGCTATCACAGCAAACGGGATATATTTTTTGGGATATCGTACGATGGTCAAGGTTATCAACATAGTGCAACAATAACAAGAATTTTGTTATAATGTTGAAACAATAAATGAAAACGTGAATCGTGTCTTAGTGAATGGTCAATGGTGAACGGGCAAAATGCGAAGGGTAGTGGATGATAGTTACGTTCTGATTGGCAGCGGCAATAGGCAATAGTAAATAGGCAATAAGGCACTTCCGAAGATTGCACCATGCCCATTGCCCATTCAACATTCATAACTTAATACTTATCCTTATCGTCTTTTTTGGTTTGTAAATTCAAATGAACCTCCCAGCCGCTGTAACTGTTTGTGATTTCAATTTCTGCATAAAAATTTTTGTATAAAAAATCAGGCACGTCTAATTTTAACCAGGTATTGGTGAAACGTAAATTTTCGTCCGGCTCTTCCATTGCACCTTTAAAAGAGGCGGTTCGGTTATCAACCCATCTAATTTTGCCTTTGGTAAGTTGATGGTAGGTATTTTTATATATTTTAAGTGCCTCCTCAAAGCTCTCGCCTTCGTACATTATGGCCTGCAAGCTTGCGGCAGTATCCAATTGCGAATGAAAGCGGTAAATAACACAATGCGAGGCTCCGGGTAAACTTATCGTAGACCGGTACACTTCCATTCCTTCCTGCGGAATAAGTTCTGTACTCTGCACCATATAAAAATTATTTTTAAAATCAACCACAATAGCCGAAAGCGAGTCATTAAATATACCGGAAGGTTGAAATGGTTTCTTCAA
>JBGSIG010000180.1:0-6485 GCA_041742655.1 Ferruginibacter sp.
AAAAACCAGCTCTTCTAGAACATTGCAATACTCCCTGTACTGTGTTTTGCTGCTAATAATCGTGTATTTAAGTGCTGCCATATTATTAATTTAATAGGTACTTACTGTGTATTGTTCATTATTATCACAAAGCTTATCATATTGTGTATTTGTATCTATCCAGCAAACAAACAAGTGAGCCTGTTTATTACCAAAAGCATACTTGCATATCATCCTTGTTGGTTCTGCTTACACTTCATTTTGCCTTACTCACTAACTGCTCTATATACTTTTTGCTTTTCATTCGCGTGATATATAATTCTCTTGAGTTAGCCTCTTGCCTTGTTTCATAACTTTCGGTGTTAACCAGTATCCATGGTACGTAAGGTTTAGTTGATGGAACTTGTTTACTATTATGTCGATCAAGCTGTAAAATTAAATCTTCACAATGGCCAACATATTACCTGATAAAACTTGCAGAATATAAAATGTAGGTGTGTTACATAGACCTGGGGAAATTAAAAAAACCTGCTATTGCTAACAGGTTTTACCAGTACTCGGGATGGGAGTTGAACCCACACTCGCCTTACAGCGAACAGGATTTTAAGTCCTGCGTGTCTACCAGTTCCACCACCCGAGTAAACACATTTATTACCTTATAGATAATATTTATTCAAATACTTTTCATAAAAATGAAGTGGTATTAGAAAAAAAATGCAGATAACAAAAGCTACCTGCATTTTTGGAGCGGAAGACCGGGCTCGAACCGGCCACCTCGACCTTGGCAAGGTCGCGCTCTACCAAATGAGCTACTTCCGCTTTTTTTGAAGCCGTCGCTTCTGAATCAAAAGAACTTTTTATTTTTCGGACTGCAAAAATAAGGCTTGTCAGTCAACTACAAAATTTTTATTTGTATTTAGGATTGTAAAGGCTGCTCTCCGGTACGGCTACCTCGGGCTTTCCCTTATAACGATGGGCATAAAGGCCGTAGCAACCACCCAAAATTAATGCCACCACCATAAATATCTGGCAATACCAGAGAAAACGTGAGGAGGATACCCAATTGTGGGCAAAATCTTTGTCGGAATTGTCGATTATTTCTTGATGCATTGTGTTGATTTTGCGAAGACAAAAATAAGGCTTGTGGTTCAAAAATAATTATTTGTCGCTAATAATTTCTGAAAACGTTGTTTTCTTCATTATAAAATACTGCCACACAATAGAGCCAAAATACAATCCCCTTAATTTTCCTTTTTTTGTAATGGGAAAAACAGATTGGTTTCTATTAAATAACAGCCACTTAATAAAATAGCAATGGGCCTTTGCAATAGCAATATAAGTTCCTCCATTGCCGGTAAATAATTCTTTATATGCGGCTATCATATCCAGTAATATTCTAAAAGGAATTTTCCATAATGCTTCTGAAAATGGAAGATTCTTTGCAAGCATCACGAGACTATTTCTGAAGTTTAAAAAATCTTTTCTATGATTACCTTTTGGTAATGTGCCGCCGCCCACATGGTATACCACCGATGCCGGCTGCACAAATACTTTGTACCCTGCAAGCTGTAGCCGCCAGCAGAAATCAATCTCTTCCTGGTGGGCAAAAAAATATTCATCCAGTCCACCCAACACGTGGTACATATCTGCACGTACAAACATAGCTGCGCCGCTTGCCCAAAAACACTGTTGCTCCTGGTTATATTGTCCCTTGTCTTCTTCCAGTGTATTAAACACCCGCCCTCTTGCAAAAGGGTATCCAAACCTGTCGACCCAGCCACCGCAGGCCCCTGCATATTCAAACAAACGCGGTTCACTATGCGCTAGTATTTTTGGCTGACAAGCGCCTATTACAGCATTGCTTGCCATTAGTTCAATCACAGGTTCAATCCATCCCGGTTCCACTTGCACATCGCTGTTTAATAAAATATAATAATCACTGTTTACCTGTTGCAGGGCAGTATTGTATCCCTTTGCAAATCCTTCGTTTGTTGGGTTCCTAATAATTTCAACCTGCGGAAAATATTGTTGCAAAAAAATTATTGAATTATCAGTTGAGGCATTGTCAGCAACAATTACCCTTTTATTGGCATATGTAGAAGCTGTTACGAAAGGAAGAAATTGCTCTAAAAAATGTTGTCCATTCCAGTTTAAAATAACAATAGCAACAGATGGTGGCGATTCAATGGTATCATTGTTGGGATTGTTAAATTGTTGGTCAGAGTGCAAACTTTCTTTCATCTGTTATATCGCTATAAAGTTCTTAATTATAAAATGATTTTTAACTGCTTAAAGATTTACCTACAATATAAACTTGACCACCCGATACACAAACTTACTTCATTTGAATGCATTTCTTAGTGCAGTTATTTATTTGAGCCGGTTAAACGCAGCTTGCGCCGCGATTTTAATATTGCCGTTGAGACGTTGAGACGTTAAGACGTTTAAGGCGTTTAAGACAAAAAAATAAAAACTGCTCAACCGTAGCAGCAATACTTGTACTTCTCCATTTCTATTGCCCATTTGTTTAAGCCCGTTAAGCAGAAAGAAAATAAAAACGTCTTAGCGCCCTCACCGGCAATACTACTTCATTATGCATTTCTTATTTTATATTTACAGATGTTTACTCAATTTTTTAACGGCCGCACAGGACTTGCGTTAATTGCTATAGCCATTGTAATTGGTACTATTTTTTATAGCAATTACCTGGCAAAAAAAATTGCATCAGAAGAGCGGCAAAAAATAGAGCAATGGGTAGAAGCAGTAAAAGACATAAGCGATCCCAGTGTATCTCCTACCAATTTATCCGGCAAAATATTGGTTGAAAACAACAAAGATATTCCCATGATTGCTGTAAACGAAAATGACAGTATTTTTGAAAGCAATAACCTGGATTCTTTGCTAATACTAAATGACCCTGCTTATCTTCTCAAAAAATTAAAAGAATTCAAAGCACTCAACCCGCCAATAAACTGGGTAAACCCCCTTGATACAACCCAAACAAACAGTTTATATTATGGTGAGTCATCCCTATTAAAAGAGGTTAAATATTACCCGCTTATTCAGCTTTTTATCGTGGCATTGTTCATTATCATCACGTTGCTTGCCATTGCCGCCAGGAATAAATCAACGCAAAACCAAGTATGGGCGGGTATGGCGAAAGAAACAGCCCATCAATTGGGCACACCACTCTCGTCGCTACAGGGATGGGTAGAGTTATTAAAAGATCAACCCGGCAGCGAAAAAATTGCCACTGAAATGATGAAAGATGTGGACCGGCTTAAACTAGTAAGCGACCGCTTTGGTAAAATAGGCAGCACGCCCCAGTTAGAAGAAATGAATATAATTGAACAGGTAGAAAGTATGGTAGCTTATATTAAAAGACGCTCAACCGATAAAATAAGTTTTGGCATCAATTGTTTTGGTGAAAAGGAAATTGTGGCAAAAATTAATGCGCCGCTTTTTGACTGGGTGATAGAAAATCTATTAAAGAATGCACTGGATGCGATGGAGGGAAAGGGTGCTATCAATATTACCATTAAAAAAGAATCAACACAGGTGTTGATTGATGTTGCAGATACTGGAAAGGGTATCAGCATACAAAATATCTCAAAAGTTTTTAAACCTGGGTTCACTACTAAAAAGCGGGGCTGGGGCCTGGGTTTAAGTTTATCTAAACGAATTATAGACCAATACCATAAAGGAGAATTATTTGTAAAATTGTCTGAAGTGGGTAAAGGCACCACCTTTAGAGTAGTATTAAAAAACTGATCCCGATCTAAGACCGGGATCAGTAATGTGCGGCAAAGGAGATTCGAACTCCCATGCCCTTTCGAGCGTTACCACCTCAAGGTAGTGCGTCTACCAATTTCGCCATCGCCGCATTTACAGAGGGTGCAAATTACTATAAAAATCTATCAAAACTATTATGGCGCTTCATTGGCAATAAATAATTAGCTTCTGCTTATCTTGTAAAAAAAAATAAATGGCAAATAATATAAAATGCCCCAATTGCGGGCATGTGTTTGATGTAGAAAATGTATTGGCGGCAGATATTGAGCAAAAATACCAGCAGCAATACAAAAACAAATTAAATGAATCTTTAATAAAAGTTGAGGAAGAGAAAAAAAAATTGGAAGGTGATCTTTTGCAGTTTGAAGAAAAAAAGAAAAATGAAAATGAAATTTTTGCGCAGAAGCTGCAACAGGAAAAACTAAAATTAGAATCAGAAATTCAGGAACAGTTACGAAAAAGTATTGCAGCAGATTATGAAAACAAGCTAAGGCTTTTACAAAACAGTAATTCCGATAATGAAGAAAAGTTAAAAGAGTCCAGGAAAAAAGAATTTGAATTTTTACAAAAAGAGCAGCAGTTAAAAAATAAAGAAGCTGAACTTGACATAACATTACAGAAAAAATTACAGGAAGAAAGAACCGCACTTAGTGAGCAAATACGCCTGCAGGAAAATGAAAAAAATTCGCTGAAAGAAACTGCCTTTCAACTTAAGGTAAAAGAGTTGGAAATGCAGTTGAATGAACAGAAGAAATTGGCAGATGAAATGAAACGAAGGGCGGAGCAAAGCAGCATGCAACGCCAGGGTGAAGTGCAGGAATTGTTGCTGGAATCTATTTTGAAAGAAAGTTTTCCGTTTGATATTATTGAAGAAGTTGGTAAAGGGGTAGAGGGTGCTGATTGCATACAGGTAGTGCGCAATAACAGCGGTGTTACCTGCGGTAAAATTATTTATGAAAGTAAGCGTACCAAAACATGGAGCAACAGTTGGGTGGATAAATTAAAAGCGGATATGCGTGGCCGTGGTGCCGATGTAGCCATTTTGGTTACTCAAGCCTTTCCGAAAGACATGGAACGGTTTGGGGAGAAAGACGGTATATGGATATGCAATTTTACCGAAGTAAATAGTGTTGCACATTTGTTGCGTAATGGCATCATTAAAGTACATGATGTTCAAAAAAGCGAAGAAAATAAAGGCGATAAAATGCAGCTTTTGTATAATTATTTAACCGGTATAGAATTTAAGGGGCAGGTAGAAGCCATTGTGGAAGGGTTTATGGCAATGAAACAAAGCATTATGAAGGAAAGAATACAAATGGAAAAGATATGGAAAGAAAGAGAAAAGCAACTGGAAAAAGTATTAATCAGTACCAGTGGGATGTATGGCTCGGTTAAAGGGATTGCAGGTGCTTCAGTGGGAAATATTCCGCTGCTGGATGGTGGCGAGGAGGATGGTTTATTGGAAGATTAAAATAGAACTATTCCGCAAGCTGTAAGCACTTCAGAAATACCTTTTACTATACCAGTTAAACTAAATGGCATGCAGCAATGGAATACAAAACTTTACAACTGGTTATTACAAAAAATAAAGTGCCTACATTCTCAGGAACTACCACTTTGGTATTGGGTTTTATATTCATTATGTCAATTAACTTATACTTTTTTATAAAATAAATTTTTCGGCAAATAAAAGCAAAGGATTGAATTAATTGAAATTTCCATAACCACTAATTGCTTAAACCTACAAAACAATGCCACAGGATACTACTATTTATTGGGATGGTAATGGAAACGTGCCTGCTTTGATTGATAGTTTACCTCCCGAAGGTCAACGGCTGATTTGGCAATTGGTTGAACAAAAAAAAGCAGAAATAAGTTATAGCGATCCAACACCAACTTATTTATTTTTTGGTGCCTTTTGTATTTTTTTCAGCTTACTGATATTGTATAGTAATAAAATAGCCAAAAGAAATGTTGAAAGTAAATCGCCTGTCCTGGATACCAGCACAGAATTATATAATCAAAATGCAGTAAATTCACCGCTCAATTATACAGGCAGTCAATTGAATTTTTCAATTGCAGAATTAAAAAGAGTGTTACTAAAACATGCTGCTTATTTCATTGCCTTAAATCCATTTGAGCGGGAAAAGTTTATTGATCGGTTACAAAAATTTATTAAGCAAAAAACATTTGTAATACATGATACATCGGGGTTTAAGGAAATGCCGATACTCATTAGTGCCGCTGCTATTCAACTGACTTTTGGACTTGAAAAATTTCTATTGCCGAATTTCAGTCATATCCACATTTTTCCTGAAGAATTTATTGGGGTGCATCCAACCCTCAGGATTTTAGTGGGCAATGTTTCCGGCAATACCATTAATCTTTCGTGGAAACATTTTTTAGCTGGATTTACATTTCCGGATGATGGGCAAAATGTAGGATTGCATGAAATGGCACATGCTTATTATTACCAGTTTTTTGAAACCGGTCACCAGGCGGATGAAAATTTTGTTTCCGCTTTTCCTGCTTTTGCTAATTACGGTAATAAAGTTTTTGAACAGGAAGCTAAAATTGGTTACGATCTGTATTCTGACTATGCACTGCGAAACTTCCAGGAATTTTGGGCAGAGAGTATTGAAATATTTTTTGAAAAGCCTGCCGCAATGAAAATTCAATATCCAGAACTTTATAAATCCATTTGTATTCTGCTC
>JBGSIG010000181.1:0-4288 GCA_041742655.1 Ferruginibacter sp.
TGTAATTCGTGTGAGTTAACATGCGATGAGAAAATTCGAAGACACATACCGCCACAAAGGGCTCCGAAAAAAGTTGATTGATATCCTTCGCACAAAGGGCATCACCGACGAAAATGTGCTGGAGGCAATGAATAATATTCCCCGTCACTTTTTTTTAGACAGCGCATTTGATGAAATTGCTTACGAAGACAGGGCTTTTCCCATTAGCGAAGGACAAACTATTTCGCAACCTTATACAGTAGCATATCAAACTCAATTATTGCAGGTAAAACCATTTGATAAAATATTGGAAATTGGTACCGGAAGCGTTTATCAGGCTACGGTGCTGGCCGAAATGGGAGTAAAAATTTTTACCATTGAAAGGCAAAAAGCACTATTCGAAAAAACGAAGAGTTATTTTTTCAAATCAAAATATCCAAATCTTAAATTCTTTTTTGGAGATGGATTTGAAGGCCTGCCAACCTTTGCCCCATTTGATAAAGTTATTATTACAGCGGCGGCGCCATTGGTGCCACCAAAATTAATAGAGCAGTTAAAAGTTGGCGGAAAAATGATAGTTCCAGTGAACGAAGGCGAACACCAACGGATGTTGCGCATCACCAAAAAAGCAGATGGAAGCACCAGTGAAGAAGCGTTCCAGAATTTTTCTTTTGTGCCGATGCTGGCAGGTAAAAGGGGATAGAAACCAGACATAATATACAAACAATATGAAATTTTTTGCGAGGATAGTTTTTATTTGCAACATTTGTTTCGTAATAGCTGCTATAATGCGCTGGTATCATAACGCACATAAAAAAGATGGCAACTTTAACGGAGCAATACAAATACAGCCATTGGAAAGCACCCTGGTTGTGCTTGGGTATGGGGCTATTTACATGAACTTTCTTTTCAACCTTTTTTTATTGGCACTGTTTGTTACAAAAACGAAACACACAGTTCCTAAATGGCTGATGTGGACTAATTTTTTGTTTTTGCTTTTTCAGCTTTATTACTTTTTATTCAGCAATTTTTAAATGATCCAAAACATACTAAAAGATAAGCCAACAAAATTGTTTGTGATCTTCACAGCATTTTTTGTTGCCAATGCGTTGATTGCTGAATGCATTGGAGGTAAAATTTTTTCATTGGAGAAATTATTTGGGCTTCAGCCTTCCAGTTTTACCCTGTTCGGTCAAAAAGCATTATCGTTCAATCTTACCTGTGGTGTTCTTTTGTGGCCGCTTGAATTTGTTATGACGGATATAGTAAATGAATACTACGGGCCTAAAGCTGTAAGGCGAATTTCTTACACGGCAGTTGCCTTAATTGCATATGCTTTTGTAATGTTTTACTTTGCAATGGGCGTGCCGCCGGCCGATTTCTGGTATGCCTCCGGTGTACAGGATGGAATTCCGGATATGAATGTCGCTTTTAACGGCATCTTCGGGCAGGGCATGTGGATTATATTGGGAAGCCTTGTTGCATTTTTAGTTAGCCAGATTGTTGATGTAACGGTGTTTCACAAAATAAAAAAACTGACAGGCGAAAAAAACATGTGGTTGCGGGCGACAGGCTCCACAGTCGTCTCTCAATTGGTTGATAGTTTTATTGTGCTTTTCATAGCTTTTAAAATAGGCAAGGGATGGAGTTGGCAATTGGTGCTTGCAATATGCCTGGTAAACTACGCCTATAAATTCACAATGGCCATCATTTTAACACCGCTTATTTATTTTGCAGAAAGGCAAATTGAAAAATATTTAGGTCGCGAAACCGCTTTCAAGATGAAACAGGCGGCCATGGGCAATGTTGCGGCCTGACAATTCCGAATAAAAAAAGCATGGCCTTTGCCATGCTTAATAAAATTGAAAGAAATTATCGGTGTATAATTAATTGTTTTTCTCAATTCAATCTTCTTCTCATTTCCAGAGAAGTACGTTGCTTTTTTTGACGGTTCCACATGTCAATCGACCCAAAAGTGCGGGTAACATCATACTGTTTTGTGTCCGTTGCAACTGTTCCTTTTAATAACTCTTTCAGTTCATCATTTTTGATAGGGGTACCTATACCCAATGTATCATTTTTCATATCTCTAATTTTAATTTACTAAATAATATTTACGGAGAACGTTTTAAGACTTCTTTTCGTAAATTTTCCTTAGCAAGCAATAGTTAGAGGACAGTGTATATCGATATAATTACTGTTTTGCGGCGCAAAGATACAACAGAACAACTTGCCATCAATATTATTTGGTGTTTAAACTTTAAAAATATAAGTTAAATAAATTGTATTGGCAACCTGGTCATGTGTTAATAGACTATTGTTAATGTGTTGTGTATTATATAAAAATATATGTATAAACAAAACAGCATAATTAAATGTCAGCTTTGCCTGTGAAACCGTAAGCTTTATAATTTGTGCAGTTTACTATATAATAATAATCGTTCCTATCATGCAGCGAATACTAATGATATTGCTCTTTATAATTGCATAATTGCCTCAGTATTTTTACTATGTTATTTTAAGTAAAGTGGTATCTTCATATTGCCGAAATCAAAACAAAACGATGTTAAAACTTTGTTTACCAAATGTTTTGCTGCCATGTATCTTTTCATTTCTTTCGCTCCTGTTGAATGCCCAGGAACGCAAAGAAATAAAGGATACGTCTGTTTTACCTGGAAACAATGAACATACGGCATTAAAGGTGAATGCAATAGACACCTTCGGAAGCTATGCGGAAAAAATTGCGAATTCGTTTTTTATCTACACTGGCAAATCAATCAGAAGCATAAGATTCGTGCAACTTGGTTTTGAGCGCAATATTCGCGACACCACAGCTATAAAACACAATTTTGGGGTAATCATGGCAAACGGGCTTCATACTAAGACTAAAACGCGGGTTATACGAAACAATTTATTTTTTACAGAGGGCGATAAAGTGCAGCCATATCTTTTGGCCGACAATGAACGACAATTAAGAGACCAGGTATTTATACAAGATGCCAGAATTTTGATAGACAGCATTGCCGGCTGCGCAGATTCTGTTGACGTGGTGGTTATTACTAAGGACATTTTCCCCCTTACGGCAGCGTTGGTGATTAGCAATCCAACTAGAATGAGGTTAAGTATAAGAAATGAAAGCGTTGCAGGTAGTGGCTCCCGAGTGGCAGTTGGCGTTATGTACGATCAGGACCGAAGTCCAAAAATGGGGTATGGTGCAAATTTCATTAAGCGTAATATATTTGGTTCTTTTATAAATTGGGGTGCAGGGTTTCAAACATATAATAATGCTTTTAACAGTGGAAGAAGGGAAGAGACTAATTTATATACTATTATTGAAAGGCCTTTTGTGACGCCCTATATCCCCTGGATGGGCTCGCTGAGTTTAGCATCCAATAAAACGAATAATTATTATTTAAAAGATTCACTTTACAATTCCGACTATAAATACGACTATAGTCTGGCTGATTTATGGGTTGGCTACAACCTTAGCAGCAAAATGCTATTATCAAAGCATACCGTTTCAAGAGTAAATAAATTGGTTGCATTGAGAACATTTTATCAAAAGTTTGCAGACTTACCCGACAAAAACCGGACACTTTATGACTATCGATATGCTGATATTTCGGGCGTTTTGGGTTCATTTAATATTTTTAAGCAAGATGTGTATAGAACCAAGTTATTGTACGGGTTCGGTAAAAATGAGGATTTGATTGAAGGTTATAGTGGGGCTATTATAGCAGGCTGGTCGGTAAAGGAAAATAGAAGCCGTCCGTACCTTGGTACGCAACTAATTAGAAGCCATTTTTCGCCCAGTGGATTTTACACAACATTCGTTTTTAGAATGGGTGGTAATTTTTACGATAGCAAAGTGGAAGATGCTAACATTCTTTTAAACGTAGATCATTTCACCCGATTAAAAAAAATAAGCAATAATTGGTATAACCGCAGTTTTTTTAGTGCCGGATTTTCTCACCAGATAAATCCGTTGCTGGATCAGCCCCTGCAAATAAGCAGTGCTTTCGGACTCCCGTATTTTAGAAGCATCCTTGCCTATTCGTCATCAAGAACAACCGTGAAAGCGGAAAGTGTTTTTTATAATATGCGCAGTTTTTTGGGTTTTAAACTGGCTCCTTTTATTTTTGCCGATATGTCGATGCTAACACCGTTAAAACAGCCATATAGTAAAAGCCAGGTGTATAGTGCTTTTGGTGGGGGCATTCGTACAGGCAATGATAACCTAAGCATTGGCACTTTTGAATTACGGGCCTTCTATTTTCCTAAAACGGTAGATAATATGAAAACTTTCAGG
>JBGSIG010000182.1:0-3870 GCA_041742655.1 Ferruginibacter sp.
TCCAATCATGTAATAGCCTGCGTGCCCCTTGCTAAAGATACCATCTGGCTTGAATGCACCAGCCAGACTGGATCTGCCGGTTACATGGGCAGTTTTACGGGTAATAGAAAAGCAATATTGATTGATGAAACCGGGGGGCATTTGGTGAATACCCCGGTGTATAAAGTGGAAGATAATTTACAGTTTAGAATTGTGAAAGCAGTTGCTGATGAACAGGGAAACCTCACTGCTGATATTACCAATAGGTATACCGGGCTTCAGCAGGATTTTCCGCATTCGTTAATGTATGATGCATCAAAGGAAGAAAGAGAAAAATATTTAAATCAGATGTTTAACCTGCCTACATACCAGGTAATAAAAAATAGCTATAAAGAAAATAAAGGCATTATTCCATCAGTAGATGAATGCCTGCAAATTCAGTTAAACAATTACGCAAATATTACAGGTAAGCGTTTATTTATCTTCCCTAATATATTTGGTGCAGCCACGCAAAAACTTGTAGCAGATACTGCAAGGCAATACGATTATGTTATAAAAGATCCTTACAGAGATATAGATTCTATTGAAATAAACATACCCAACGGGTACAAACCTGAAAGCATTCCAAAAGATATTTCACTTGTTACTAAATTTGGAAAATATGTTTCATCTGTACAGGTATTGGATAACAAAATTATTTATTACAGGTTGATGGAGCAATACAGCGGCCGTTTTGCTGCGAAGGAATATAATGACCTTGTAAAATTTTACCAGCAGATTTACAAAGCTGATAGAACGGGTGTGGTGTTGGTTAAAGCTGAATGATTGTTGAAGAAAGTTTTTGTGGTATAACAACTCAGTGCTGTGCACTGCATTAATTCGTGGAATTCGTGTTTTGAAATTCGTGCTATAAATAGATAGCCCACATCATTTACAATCTCCCGTTATCTGTTTTTCTATAGCTTCCTGTAAATCCGAATAAAAATATCTCGGCTGATCATCGAGTAAATTTTGTACCACCACGATACAGGTATAGCCGCGGCAGTTGTCAATATAGGGCCAGGTGCCAAATAGACCGGGGCAACCCACCACCATACTTTTTCCGGTGGCATCTTTTTGCTGAATCCACGCTCCTAAACCA
This sequence comes from Ferruginibacter sp., assembly GCA_041742655.1. Lineage (GTDB taxonomy): Bacteria > Bacteroidota > Bacteroidia > Chitinophagales > Chitinophagaceae > Ferruginibacter. Next base: position 1,121 of record JBGSIG010000182.1, read on the forward strand.
TACTCAAATTCCGTAGTAATTGCGGGTACATATTTTTTAGCGATATTGTTTGTCTGAATGGTTTGCATTTCTGTAATGGCGGCCTCACTTAAAATTTGCTTGCCCATAAATTTCCCTTTCGCTAAAATCATGCTTAAAAAATTCATGTAATCAGTTGCTGTGGATGTTGCACCTCCGGAAGGATTAACAGCATTTTCCTCGGGTATAAAACTGCTGTACCTCATATTTAACGGCGTAAAAATTCGTTGCTTCATCAATAACTCAAATCGCTTTTTTGCAATAACTTCCAACACCCGGCCGGCAATATTCGGCCCTATAGCTCCATAAAAAAAAGTGGTTCCCGCATTAGCTGCAATTTCTTTTTTTGCAAAAGAATTTACCTGTTCTTCCAGCGACTCAAATTGATTGCGTTGAAAAACTTTTGCAACTGTCTTTTGGTTTTTATCCGTAATGCCGGTTTCATGAGCAAGGCATTGGCGGATGGTGATATACGATTTGCCATAAGTTTCAAAAATGGGCAAATAAGTGCTAACCTTACTGTCCAGCGAAAGCTTTCCTTCATCTACAAATGTCATCACCAATGCGGCGGTTAACCATTGACTGCAATCGGCAATAGGTGCTTTGGTTTTTATTTTAAATTCACCTATCTCTTTTTGATACAGGATGTTGCTGTCTTTATATATGAGCACGGCTAGGTTATTGCCCAGTTGTTTTTGGTTCAGCGCTAAAATTTTATCAACCTCACTAAAATTGTATTGGCTCTTACCAATCAGACAGAGTAGCAGTAAACACAGTGTGAGCATGAATTTTAGGCAGTTTAACTTAGGCAGGTGCGACATAATTTCCTATAATTTAATTTGGATAAAGATTTGCCAATTGTATAAAGTTATTTTAAATTAGGATAACCAAAAACGGTGTTCATTTTTTTAACGTTTTAACTTCTTCTTCTTTTCCTTTTTATTTGTTTGGAAGTAATGTATTTCAACAATTAGCAAACATAACCTTATCTATCATTAAAAAATTAGCTATATATGAACTTAAATAATTTCACCATCAAGGCACAGGAAGCAATTGCTCAATCGCAACAACTGGCGTTTAATAGTAAAAATCCGAATATTGAAACAGAGCATTTGTTAAAAGCATTGTTAACAGAAGAGGATTCTCCGATTGAATTTTTGCTAAAGAAAAATAATGTGAATGTAAATTTTGTTGAAGCCAAAATCGACGAAAGCATTACAAAGCTTCCAAAGGTACAAAGTGGCGAGCCTGCGCAATCGGTAAGTCGCGTCATGAACAGTGTGGTGCTAAGAGCGACCGCTGCGCTAAAAACTTTTGGCGATGAATTTGTAAGTGTAGAGTATTTATTGCTCGCTATTTTGCAGGGCAATGATAACAGCGCCAAATTATTGAAAGATGCCGGCCTTACTGAAAAGGGATTAATAACTGCTATAAAAGATCTTCGTAAAGGGTCAACCATTTCTTCTCAAACCGAAGAAACGCAGTTTAATGCATTGAATAAATATGCAAAGAATTTAAATGAAATGGCAAGGGCTGGAAAATTGGACCCTGTTATTGGAAGAGATGAAGAGATTCGCAGAACATTGCATATTCTCTCCCGAAGAAGCAAGAACAATCCGATTTTAGTAGGTGAACCGGGAGTTGGTAAAACAGCGATTGCCGAAGGATTGGCCATGCGAATTGTAAATGGCGATGTGCCCGAAAATTTAAAATCGAAAATAATATTTGCATTGGATATGGGGCAACTAATCGCCGGTGCAAAATACAAAGGGGAGTTTGAAGAAAGATTAAAAGCTGTGGTAAAAGAAGTGGCTGGCAGCGATGGCGATATCATTTTGTTTATAGATGAAATTCATACGCTTGTGGGTGCCGGTGGCGGCGATGGTGCAATGGATGCAGCCAATATTCTAAAACCGGCATTAGCCAGGGGTGAGTTACGTGCTGTTGGTGCTACCACCCTTAGTGAGTACCAAAAATTCTTTGAAAAAGATAAGGCTCTTGAGCGCCGTTTTCAGAAAGTTTTTATTGATGAACCCAACGTAGAGGATGCCATTTCTATTTTACGGGGATTAAAAGACAGGTACGAATCTTATCACCACGTGCTGATAAAAGACGAAGCCATTATTGCGGCAGTTGAATTATCGCACCGGTATATTACCGATCGTTTTTTACCCGATAAAGCCATAGATTTAATTGATGAAAGTGCTGCCAAACTGAGGTTAGAGATGAATTCAATGCCCGAAGAACTGGATAAATTAGAAAGACAGATACGCCAGTTGGAAATTGAAAGAGAGGCGATAAAAAGAGAGAACGATACGTCTAAGTTAAAAGAACTTAATTCAGAAATTGGCAATCTTTCTGTACAACGGGATACCTTTAAAGCAAAGTGGCAGCAGGAAAAAGAGGTGGTGGAAAAAGTGCAGACTGCAAAGATTGAAATTGAAAATTTAAAAATGGCTGCGGAAAAAGCGGAACGTGAAGGTGATTATGGACAGGTGGCTGAAATAAGGTATGGCAAAGTGCAGCAGCAGGAAAAGATAATTGAAGAACAAACAAAATTATTGGATGATATAAGTGAAAAACGTTTGTTGAAAGAAGAAGTAGATGCGGAGGATATAGCGGCAAGTATTGCAAAGGCAACCGGTATTCCGGTGTCGAAAATGTTGCAAAGTGAAAAGGAAAAATTGCTGAATCTGGAAGACGAATTGCATAAAAAGGTGGTGGGCCAGGAT
>JBGSIG010000183.1:0-3483 GCA_041742655.1 Ferruginibacter sp.
CAGCTTTCGTAGGTAGGCAGCGCTTCCTCAGTAATAACATCACCCACTAATACTGCCAGGTAATCGTAAGGCAGTTCCTTACATTGTTCCTTCAAATCTTTTATTTGTGCCGTAAAACTTTCTGAAGTACTATCAGGTAAAAAATCGGAGGGTTGCCAGTTGGTATCTATCTTTTTTAAAAATTCATCAATGATATTATCAATTTTTTTCCCCAAAAAATTCATTACTTCAATCCTGATATGCTTATTCTTTACCATATGATTAAATACAATTTTTATTCTTATCAGGTGTGGCCGACCCGTGGTTAATTAAAGTGCTAAAGGTACGTTTTTTGCGTTAATTTATTTTTATGATTATATGTTTCAGTGCTGCAATAGACGGGATAATAGTTGGAATAATGCACTACTACTGCCTATAAAATAGCAGGCATTTACTCCGTTCTCCGCCTTATTAAATTCCATATTTTCTTTTAATATCCCGGTCGTTTTCTCTTTCCTTAATGGTTTCTCTTTTGTCGAATATTTTTTTGCCTTTGCCGAGGCCAATCTCCATTTTAAACAAACCCTTATCTGTCAAAAAAATTTTCAACGGAATGATAGAATAGCCCTTTTCCTTTGTTTTGGCCTCCAACTTACGGAGTTCTCGTTTATTAAGTAGTAGTTTACGTTCCTGCAGTGGCGGATGATTATTATAGGAGCCAAAACTGTATTCTGAAATATGCAGACTTTTTACATATAATTCTCCTTTGTCAAAATAGCAATAACTGTCGTTGAAACTGGCCTTACCGCTACGCAGGCTTTTGATCTCGGTACCAGCCAATACAAGGCCAGCAATGTATTTGTCTTCAAAAAAATATTCGTGATATGCCTTGCGGTTACTTATTTCCAAGTGATTCTTTTTGCAAAAGTAGTCAATATAAGTACATGTATGTTACCGATGGGACGCACTTTCAGTCCGATGTATATAGGAACATCGACTTTATTGATGATTGCCAACCTTTCGGTAGGGTTTTTAAAAATCAAATTAAACTCTTGAAGTATGGCAGCCTTGCAACATTTCATTATCTGCTAAAACTTAATTACAACTTAGGCAACACCCCGTTAGTTTTAAATGTAAATTGCCGTTTTAAAAAAAGCACTGAAATTTTATTATTATGATTTTACAGCATTTAAAAAGGATTTTTCTATTTGGGTTATTTTTCTATTTGCCTTTTAGCAGCACAGCATGGGGCGTATTGGGGCACCGCATAGTAGGGGAGATAGCAGACAGTTACCTTTCACCTACAGCCAAAAAGGCAATCGGTAAAATATTGGGTAACGAATCTATTGCTATGGCAAGTAACTGGGCAGATTTTATTAAAAGCGACACCAGCTTCAACTATCTCTCTCCATGGCATTATGTAAATTTAAAGGCAGGGATGACCATGGAAGAAGTTGATGCATTCCTTGATAAAGACACCGCCGTAGATGCCTATACAAAAATTAATTTCCTGGTAAAAGAACTGAAGAATAAAAATTTATCTGCTGATAAAAAAGTGTTTTATTTGAGGCTGCTGATCCATATTGTTGGCGATGTGCACCAGCCGATGCATGTTGGGCGGGTGGAGGATCTTGGAGGTAATTTAATAAAAGTTTCCTGGTTTTCTACGCCATCAAACCTGCACAGGGTTTGGGATGAACAGTTGGTTAATTTTCAGCAACTAAGCTATACAGAATATGCTGCGTCAATTAATTTTACTACGGCGGCACAAAGAAAAGCCTGGCAAAAGCAAACAGTAAGCGATTGGATATATGAGAGCTACAGGTACGCACAAAAAATTTATGCAGATATTTCGCCTGATGAAAAATTGAGTTACAATTATAATTTCAAATTTATCGCAACTGTAAACATACAGTTGCTAAAGGGTGGCGTGCATTTAGCCGGCTTGCTGAATGAAATTTATGCTAAGTAAAACTGCCCGCTCAACTATTTTGCCGGGAAAATAATAATGGTCAGGCTAATCAGTTTCTTTTAATTCATCCAAAAACGCAATTGATTCTTCCATTTTTTTTCCGCTGAACTTGCTTAAAACAAAAACCAGTATAACAGCTATCACTATGGCGCCAAGCGTATAATACAATAATGCTTTTCCGAAAATTCCAAACGAAAACAAATCAATGTGTAAAAAAGCTTTTGCAATAACAATGGCAAAAGGTGCAGAAAACAATGGAATGATAATATACAGCGATTTTACATCCAATAGTTCAAGGTATTTTAACCGCTCAATTTTACGTTGGGTTTTAACTACAGAAAAGCGGGAGTTGATGGAATAATAAAGCTGTAGTTTATATGCGTAAAGTACAATACTAAAAATTGATATCCCAAGCAAGACAATTCCCTGAATAGCAAATTTAAGATCGTAAACATTTGCTACCACAAAACGAATAAGAAAAGCCGACCAAAAAAAGCCTAATACTAAGCCGAAAAAAGCGGTCCATTTAACTTCACCCAACCGGGACTTTATTTTTCTAAAGGCAACTTCCTTAACCAGTTTACGGTTAATTTGAACTTTAGTTTCCAGTTCCACATTTGAGCTGTTCCATATATTAATTAATTCTTCGTATTGCATGTTGTTAGTATTTTGAAGTGGTGAGTTGTTTGCTAAGTGTTTCTTTTATCCGCAGCAGTTTGGTAGATACATTCGTTGCAGGCATGCCTAATATTTCGGCCACATCCTTGTTCTTAAGGCCATCTAAATGAAGGACTATAATTGCTTTGTCGATGGGTTTTAAAAAATCAATAGACTTATATAATTGTTCCAGTCGTTCGTCCACACATGGTGCATCCCAATGCATCCATTCGGCCTGTTGCTGGTATGCTTCCTGTGTTTTTTTTCTTGTTGTAAGTTTACGCAGGTAAGAGATGGAAACATTCAGTGCAATTCTGTACGTCCATGTAGATATGGAGTAGGCATCATTGAATTTTGAATACGACCTCCATAGCTGTAAAATAATGTCCTGGATTAAATCCTTTCGGTCGTCATGGTCGTAACAATATACTCCGGCCACTTTTACGATAAGCCCTTTATTTTTTGCGAGGTATTCAATAAATTGTTCTTCAGGTGATGCTGATTTTTCCAACTTGCAACTTTTTGTGTATTTTATGTTCTACAGTATATTATTCGCAGGAGGGATTAAAATGTCACATTATTTTCGAAATTATTTTCAATCATCCTGCAAAGCAGTTTTCGTTTTCCATTTACCGCTTTTGAGAAAAATGAAAGAGAGTATAAAAATAGTGCTCCAGTAAATCAACTCATTGCTCCAGGCAATACTTAGTGAAATATAATGTACTTTCATAAATATCCACGTGTAAACCATGTAGACTGTTATCGCAACTATTTCAATCATGAGGTTCACTTTTGTTTTGCCCGTGCCGGTTACGCCATTGAGCCATACGTTAGCAACACTCATTATTAATAAACCTGTTGTTACCATTCTTACT
>JBGSIG010000184.1:0-5287 GCA_041742655.1 Ferruginibacter sp.
GCCTTGATTATTTAGCGTACATAGATCATTATCATGAGCGCATTAAAATGTTTCATGTCAAAGATGCGGAGTTTAACCCAACTGGTAAGCAAGGCGTGTATGGCGGGTATCAAAACTGGATTGGCCGGGCGGGGCGTTTTCGTTCGCTGGGCGACGGACAGGTAGATTTTAAATCCATCTTCAGCAAACTGGCTGCTTATAATTTTAAGGGCTGGGCGGTAATGGAATGGGAGTGCGCTATTAAAAATTCAGAGGATGGTGCAAAAGAAGGATCAGTATTTATTAAAGATCACATAATTCGTGTAACAGAAAAAGCATTTGACGATTTTGCCAGTACGGGCAGCAATGAGAAATTTAATCGCACTATTTTAGGACTAGATTAGTAATTTTATGAACCATAATTTTAATTTATAAAACAAACACCATGAAAAGAATTATCATCATTTGTTTATTAACTGCCGGAATGTATGCATGCAATAGCGGTTCAACAGATACCAGTACAGATGCCAAGGCGGATGAAAAAACAGAAGTTAAAGAAGAGCCTAAAGAAGTGGCAAAAGTTGATCCCGCCGACACTCCTGAATTTCAAAAAGGCCTGGAATTGGTAAAAAGTAGTGACTGCAGCACTTGTCATAAAGTTGATGAAAAAGTAATTGGGCCTTCTTTTAGGGAGATTGCTAACAAATACCCGGACAATGCAGCTACAATAGATACATTGGCTCACAAGATTATCAATGGAGGAAGTGGAAACTGGGGGGCAATAACAATGGCAGCGCATAAAGATCTTTCTGTTGAAGATGCAGATGCGATTGTCAAATACATATTATTACTAAAAAATAATTAAAATTATCTGAATGAAAATTTTTCCGATTGCCTTGCTGGTTTTTTTAATCGCCTCCTGCAAATCAGGTAAAACAAATAGTTCTAAAATGGAGGCAACCCCACCTGCAATGAGTACGCCTGTAGCGGAAGATGGATGGCAGATATTGTTTGATGGTAAAACCACCAATGGATGGCACAGTTATGGCAAAAGCGGAGTGGGCGGCGCATGGAAAGTTTCAGATGGAGCGCTGTATTTAGATAACACAAACAAAGACGGGGGCGATATTGTAACAGACGCCGACTATGAAAATTTTGATTTAAAATTAGAATGGAGGATTTCTAAAAATGGCAATAGCGGCGTTATTATCAACATTCATGAAGATCCTGTAAAGTATAAAGAGACTTATAGAACCGGGCCGGAAATTCAGGTACTTGACAACGACGGCCATCCTGATGGTAAAATCATCAAGCACCGGGCTGGTGATTTATATGACCTTATAAAAAGTTCTTCAGAACCCGTTCAGCCTGTTGGCCAATGGAACAATGTTGAAATTGTCAGCAACAATAGTAAACTGCAAATATTTGTAAATGGTGTAAACGTGGTAACTACCACCATGTGGGATGACAACTGGAAACAGTTAATTGCGGCCAGCAAGTTTAAGGATATGCCCGATTTTGGGACATTTAAATCAGGCAAAATAGCTTTGCAGGATCATGGCAACGCCGTTTGGTTTCGCAATATTAAAATTAAGAAATTATAAAAAATTGATATGATGCTTACCATACCATTTGGCAGAAATATACTTTTGCTATTGTGTGTTTTTGCAGGGTTTTCTTTTACAGATATTAACAAAAAAGAAATGTCAGCTGAAAAAGACAGGGTACTTATTTTTTCAAAGACAAACGGCTACCGGCATGAAAGTATTGAAGTTGGTATTGCTGCAATAAAAAAATTAGGTGCTGAAAATAATTTTGACGTGGATGCTACCGAAGACTCTCTTTACCTGAACGATGCTAATTTTAAAAAATATAAAACTATTATTTTTTTAAGCACTACCGGAACAGTTTTAGGGAAAGACCAAGAGCTGGCTTTGCAAAATTTCATTCATAAGGGCGGTGGCCTGGTAGGTGTACATGCAGCCACAGATTGTGAATATGAATGGCCCTGGTTTGTGAAAATGATAGGAGCAAATTTTTTATCGCATCCAAAGCAACAGGAGGCTACATTGGTAATTGTTGACAATACTCATCTATCAACAAAACATTTACCCGCTACCTGGCAAAGAAAAGATGAGTGGTACAATTTTAAAAACCTCAATCCAGATGTAACTGTTTTAATTAAGATTGATGAAACATCCTACACCGGAGGAAAAAATGGAGACAATCATCCCATGGCCTGGTACCACAGTTACGAAGGCGGAAAGATATTTTATACAGCATTGGGCCATACGAATGTATCTTACAGCGATCCACTTTTTTTACAGCATCTGCTTGGAGGTATACAATATACCATGGGCGTAAAATAATCTTATTTTTTTTATAAATAGAAAAGGTAGCCTGCACGACCACCTTTTTTTATTTTCAATTTTATTTTACAATTCTCTTATCCAGATATTTCTAAAACTGATAGGCTCGCTTTTATCGCCATGCGCCTGTAACTTAATAGGGGCGGCGCCATGCGCTTTATACGAGGGTGCCCCAATATAGGCTGTTGTGCCTTTTACCTCGTAATTGTTTTGCACCAATACTCCATTTTGAAAGGCCGTTACCCGTGCAGGTGATTTCACTGTACCATCTTCATTAAAGCGGGGCGCCGTCCATACAATATCATACTCCTGCCATTCGCCGGGCTTTTTGCAGGCATTTGCCAATGGTATAGATTGTTTGTAAATGCTGCCGACCTGCCCATTTACGTAGGTGCTGTTATTAAAGTTATCCAAGACCTGAATTTCATAACCGGAATCGCCCGGTCCGGTGCTGGCTAAAAAAACGCCGCTATTACCCCGGGCCTGCCCTTCGCCGGTAATGTTGGATGGAATTTTCCATTCAATGTGTAATTGATAATCGGTAAATGATTTTTTAGTTTGAATGTTGCCTACCGCTTTATTCACAACAATTTCATCTCTTTCTACTTTCCATGCCGCAGGTTTTAAAGTATCATTGGTAGATACCCATTCATTCAGATTTTTACCACCAAATAAGATGATGGCGTCAGAAGGTGGGTCTGAATTAACTTTTCCGGGAGTTACTATTTCCGGCACCGGGCTATAAACTTCAGTTAACTTCGGGTCGCCCTGCTGTGCAAAAGAACCGGTGGCTATGATAGCTGTTGTTAAAAAAAAGGAGATTTTTTTTACGTTCATTTTGTAAGATTTATTTGTGATGAGTAGTTTTTTGATAATTGTAAATGGTACAAATTAATTATTTTTTAATTAACGGGTTGTTATTTTAAACAGGAAAAGAATATAGGGTTTATAGTGTTGCACTATATTTCAAAAAAATCAGGAACAAAAAAATCGCCAAATTTTTTTAAATGGACTTGCGCCAGGTAACACTTTTAATAATCGGAATACTCAACCGGCCTGAGGAAAAAAATATCTGCTTTAGAAACGGTATTTTGGTATTGGGGCAAGGTGGAGATTCTTTTCCATGTGCTGTCGCTTCCAAAGCTTTTCCAATGGGCATCCCTTGATGCCTGGTTGTCAAATGTTGTCATGTACATTAGGTTTGGCATGTGGCTACCACTTAATACTTCCGCATAAAAAACTGCATTAAACCCTAAACGATTGAAAAGGTCAACTTCGCCACCCTCATTAAACATAGTTACTTTTTGCAGGTAAAGTTTTTCTGTTGACGACTCGTAGCTGCGTAATTCATAAACCCTGTCGTTTAACGGAGCTGTCAACACCGGCTTTTTTAATAGTGGAGCGTCCCGGAATGCCTTTAGAAGAACGTTCTCAATTCTTTCAAATGGGGCATTATTAAAAGCCGCATCCGTATAAGCAACAGCATCGTTTTTTGTGAGTGTACCAGCACTTACTGCATTCATTAATTTTTCATATTGCTCTAAATTGGTAAATGGTATCAGCACATATAATCTCTTGTCGGCCGCCGTATCATTATTAATGGCGCTGAATACGCCAATATTATTGATGCCAAATTTATGCAAAGCTGGCAGAAAGCTATTTTTTAAGTAATTATTTATAACACCCATTTGGGCTGTACTTTTTGTGTGGTAAATAGTCAATTGATAATATTCACCGGCGGATTTTTTATTGGATGGAGTAAAACTGCTGACCATTAAACCCAGAGTTATACTGAATATTAATGCCAATGGAAGAAGAATTTTTTTCATACGCTGCAATTGATTTTAGATAGGTGGGTGCAATACATTCAAGCAATTTTGAAGGAATTATATCGTTCAAACTATCAGAAAAATAAATTCAAATTTCTATGTTATTGTTATATTAAATGCCTCAAAACAGGTTACGTAATGCCTGTTCTGCAGCCTTCTCATTTATTTTTCTTAGCCGTTTGCTAAGAATTTTTATAAAGCCCATTGCCACTTCTGGCCTTGACTGTATTAATTTATAAAAAGGCTCCTGGTCTATTTTAAATACCACGCAATCTGTTTTTGCCGTGGCGGTAGCGCTCCTTGTTTCTGCATCCAGCAATGACAGTTCTCCAAATACTTCTTTTTCCTGTAAAATGGCCAGCGTTGCCTCCCCCTTATGAATTTCTATTTGTCCGGTGTAAATAATGTACATACAGTCGCCTGGTTCGCCTTCTTTAAAAATTAAAGCACCTTGTTTCATTTCTTCTTCCTGCATAAGAGGAGCCAGTTCTAAAAGAATCGTTTCAGGTGTTTCATTGAAAATACTAAGAGATTTCAAAAGCGATACTTTTTCAGTACCCGTTAAATCCTGATTGCCCGCAGTAGCCATAAAATAAAATTTATTTGAGTCAATAATAGTTCTTCGATCTTAAAATTACATACTTACTTTAATATATTATCAATGTGATTTTTAAAAGATGGTAATATTTTAAAAATCCTACAGTGGGTTATGCCGAGGGTATTAAACAAATGGTACAATTAGGTGAAGCCGATATTGGGCTTTATTGTTTGCCCGATCGGTATAAGGCAGTTTTATAAGGCAATATATTTTACTCTTTACTTTTAATTGCGGTATGGCAGTAAATGGCCTGCATAGATTAATATGGATAGGAATATACATTCAGCGGCTATACAAAAAAATTCAATACTTCGAAAAATAAACAGTTCCATTTTTTGTGGAGTTATGGATATCGTAAGCATTGCAGGCTGAGATGATACGCAGAATAAAGACCTGTAACTGCCAACCGGCAATTTAAAGCACTGAACTTTTATCGCCCATTAGCTTTTTTAAATGCCTTGCGCTGGCGGGCCCACGTTTTTTTTGTGAAGATTTGGTAAAATAAATATGTG
>JBGSIG010000185.1:0-9116 GCA_041742655.1 Ferruginibacter sp.
ATTTAACATATGGCCACCAAATCTCTGTTTCCCCCCTTTTGCTTTTTTTCCAAAGAATATAGTTTTCATCCTTTAATTTTTTATAAGTTTTTTCTTCAAATCTCCACCTTCCTTCATAGCCTGCTGGAGCAATAGGATATACAAGACTCCCATCAGGATCAACTACACCATACCACATATTTGGTCTATCTTCTCTTTTATCACTACTTCCAGTTTTTCTCATTTGATCATAAGCGTAGTTGCCATTTTCATCCTCATTTTCAAATCTTTTTAAATCATGTTCATCTAAGCCAAGGCCTGATAAGTAAACTTTAGAGTTTTTTGAAAAAGTAAGTATATAATCAAATGAGCTACCTAAACCGCCGCTATCTTGGCCTGTTGTTTGACCCGTACTTCTAACTATAGTACCCAGATAATTTTCTTCACCAAAAACTTCGTTCATAATCAATCTTAAATTATGTTCTTCATTATCATCTATATGAACGAATATAAGACCGTCATCCTTCAATAAATTTTTAGCAAAGAATAAACGTGGATACATCATGCTTAGCCAATTGCTATGGTAGTGGCCGCTATCCTTGCTATTCTTCCTAAACATGCCTTCTTTCATCAGGAAACCTTCACTGTCTTTGTCGCCAATCCGTTTCTGGTATTCTTCTTTAGTTTCTTTAAAGCTATCGGGATAAATAAAACTATCGCTGCCTGTATTGTATGGCGGGTCAATAATGATGCACTTGATTTTATTGTAATAGCTTTTCTGTAATACTTTCAGCACTTCCAGGTTTTCACCTTCAATAAAAATGTTTTCTGTTGTATCAAAGTTTATAGATTCTTCCGGCAAGGGTTTTAGTGTGGCAGTTGTAGGAACCTGCAATACTTTAAAGGCATCGCTTTTACCTGCCCAATTAAGCACATATCTTTCGTTGGCAAAATTGATATCGTCACTGAAAGTGGCTTTTAGTTTTTCCCAATCGAGCTTACCTTCTGTAAAGAGGTTGGGGAATTGTTCTTTCAGTTTATCCAGGTTATCCTGTTCTATATTTAATGATTCTCCGTTCATTGCTTTTCTTATTTTTTTTGATACCCGTTTTTATTTATGCCCTTGCAAAGTTTATTAAAGGTTGAATATCTCCCTTGTCTGCTGCTTTTATTGCATTAAGATAAGCCATTCGGGTATCGCCCTGCTTTACCAGATTGGCTGCGCCCCATGTATAAACAGGTTGCTTAAATATTTTTTCTATCACAATATCGGCCATTAACCTGCTGTGCCGCCCATTGCCATTGGGAAAACAATGAATGCTAACCAACCGGTGTTTGAAACGGATGGTGCATTCATCGGGGCTGTATGTATTGTTGGCATACCAAAACTTTGTATCGTCAAGCAAGTTTCTCAGGTCGGTTGGTATCTGCCATTTATCTACCCCAATGTTTTTATTTGTTTTACGAAAGTCGCCGGCCCAAGCCCAGACATTACTATACATACGCTTATGCAATGCCCGGATGAAATCTTCGGTAAACACTGCATCGGGCTTAAAGGAACGGCTTAATGTCCATAACACTGCCTGCTCTATATTCTGCTGTTCAAACTCGTCCAGTTCGCCACGTGTAGCAATGGTTTTTATGAGCAAGCCTTCTTTCTCATCTTCATCCAGCGGTGTTTGCCCGTCTATGTAATCTAAATCTAATCCCATAAAGTTTTAGGCATTTCATTTTTAATGATGGTTGCCCGTTCTTCAATAGCTTTTTCAATACGCTGTTTGCTGTTCTCCTGGTCTTCCAGCTTCATGCTGTTGGAAGTACGCTGCACAATCTGCGTAGCCAGTTCTTTTGCCTTGCGGTCTATCAGTGCCTCCAAAGATCCATCGTTGGGCACAAAGCCATATACCAATTGCATATCGAGGGCCCTTGCCGCCTCCCGCAATGCCTTTATAGAAATGGAGCCGTCTTTTTCCCGGCGTTCAATATCCTGCACACTTTGTTTGGTAATAGATAGCCGTTTGCCCAACTGCAACATGCTCATGCCAATAGCGTTACGGATGGCTTTTATCCATCCGGTGGGAGGCGGCGCTACCTTTTGTAAACTGGCGAAAGCCAGCATTTTGCTGTTAAGCTGTTGTATCTGTAATGACTTTTTGCTCATGATAGTAAAGTTATACTTTGACTAAACAAGAGCAAATGTAAGGATATAATATGACAAACAAAAGAAAAATGTAAGCCTGTGGGCTGACTTATTAACAGGGAAGTAAAGAGATGCTATGACTATTAGCTGCAAAGTTTGCAAAGTTTGCAAACTCCGCAATCTTAGATTTTACGGTAATGTCCTGCCTTCAGCTTTTCCAACGCCTTGCCGGTGGCATTGTGGAGTATATCATCCACGGTACGGGCTGCCAGGGTAAAGAGCTTACCAGTTTCCACAGCCTGCTGCCGGGTAAACTCCTGTGGCAAGGCATCAAAGAATTTGCGTTTGCTGTCGCCGGTTTTAAAATGGGTGGTCTCACTTTGTTTGGGCAGGTTGTTAAACATTAAAATACTGTGCTGTAAATAGATTTCAGCCAACTGCAAAGCAGTTGTAAAATCTTCATTGGTGCAAACAGATGTGCTTGCAGCTTCGGCGTTTTCAAATTTTCTCAAGGCGGTAAACTGCATTGCCATACGGTACAGGATCAGGCCCAATCGCTTTACAATACTGGCGGCTTCCTCGGCTGTGAACATGGTTACTTCATTGAGCCATGCCTCGCAGGTTTGGTTTAGCTGTTGCCATTGCGTGGCTGTTAACTCTACAATGGTTTCTTCCCTTTGCAGAAAGAGTACCATTTTAAAAACGCTTAACGATAGTGTTTTAAAATGCTCTGTGAGGTTTATGTTATTGGCATTGGGTGATACATCTTTCCATTTTTGCTCTACCTTAAAAGCATAGAACATGAAACGGCTGAATAAGCCATCTTCGGAAGAGGCTATTAAGCCGGTAACCTGGTTGGGTGTACCGGATAAGGCGATAGACAAGCTGGGGGCATTTACTTCTGTAAATTCATTGTTGCCTTTCCGGGAACTGGATAGCCTTTCGTGGTGAAAAGATTTGCGAAGCATATCGGAATAGGAACCCCACTCCTGTTTGAAAACATTACCCAGGGTGTCGGCTTCGGTTTCGCAAATGATACCTGTACCTTCGTTTTGCTCCAAGTGCCAAAGGATCTTTGCATAACTGGTATTGGCCGGAATGTACACAACTTTAAAGCTGGGCTTTATGGGTACTTCTTCCATACTGGTATCGCTTTTCTTTTTGCTGTGCAGTTTTTGTTTGTGTTCGGACATTTCCTGATTGAAATGGGATTCTGCCTCACGACTTGCTGTTAGTACAAAGCTGTGGTATTCGTCTGCCAGCATCTTTGCAAACTTTAATGCTCCTTTACCACTGGCCGCCGGGGCAATAGCAAAAGAAAAGAGGTTTGGAAAAACTTCATTGCCTGCATACACACCCTTAACACCGGGTAAGCATCCGCTGAGTATTGCAAGGGCTCCTGTAAGAAAAACATCCCGTTCTCTTTCATCGGTAAATGCCATTGCACCCTGCTTCAACAGGTCGGGCATTTGCATGTACAATTCTTCGGGAATGGTGGGGGTGTTTTTCAGATAGTCTTCTGTTGGTGGCTGCTCTGTAGTTTGCAGCTTTGCAGTGTTTGCAAACTTTGCAAACTCGGGCTGGTGGTGTTTGTAGGCACTGCTTACGGAATCCTTAATTTCTTTTTCAGATAAATCAAAATGCTGTGCACATAGAATTTCAGTATCGGACTGCGGTATACCAGCTCTGTTGCAATTAGAAGCAAGCAGGTACATATAATTGTTACGGTTTCCATTTGTGTATTCTGTTTTTTGATTGGTGAATGTGATTTGTTGCTGAAAGGTTAAGAGGTATTCATCTGGTGCGGTAGATTCTTCCCTTATTTCGTGCATGGTAACTACAGGAACCGGC
The DNA here is from genome assembly GCA_041742655.1 of Ferruginibacter sp. Taxonomy (GTDB): domain Bacteria; phylum Bacteroidota; class Bacteroidia; order Chitinophagales; family Chitinophagaceae; genus Ferruginibacter. The sequence continues at coordinate 3,971 of JBGSIG010000185.1, forward strand.
TTTGCCCAGACCGGAATATCCTTTACCCGAAACTTTTCATTGTATATGTTTTTATACAACTGTGGGTCGTGGCTCACAAAGCAAAGCCTGGTAATGTCTTTGCATTTTACATCGGCTTTTAGGCCGGTAGCATTCTGGTAATACTCCATTACCTGCTGGTAAGCAGTATCATGATGTTCTGCACCCGTATTTACTTCAATAAATACTTTTAGCCCGTTGCCGCTTGGGCTGATGAAGCAAATGAAAGTGTAAGGAATTGCGGCAATAATTTGAAAGGCTGCATTTAATTGTTCCGGTGTCAGCTTGTCAAAGTCAAGGTGTACAAAGCCGCTGTAGTTCTCCATATTTGGCAGCAACCTTTTAGCCGTAAAAGTTGCCGATGGAGTGAAGGCCGGAAGCTGCTGCTTCTTTGCCTGTGCTTCTTCTGCATGGCCTTGTGCAATGAGATCCCGGATTTCTTCAACCTGGGCTTTGTACTTGCCAGATGCAATCCAGTTGGAAAGAATGATCAATGAAACATTCTCTACAGGGGTTGCAAAGTTTTTAAATATGGTACTTGCTGCCATTCTTCAGTTCTTTAGTTCAGTGTAAAAAAATTGTTACTTCCGTTTGTTGCGGATGACATAGTCTGTTGCCAACTGGTCTATCTCGTCGGCGGCAGATTGCCGGTTACGCTGTAACCAGGTGTCGAGTTCTTCCCGCCGGAAGTACAATTTTTTACCCTGTGGGCAGAAATGCGGAATGTGCTTTGTACTGGTGAGTTTGTACAAATGCGAAGGGCTTACATCCAGGTATATGCAAGCCTCATTAAAGTTTAGCACTGTTTTTTGCAACAGGTTTTGCTCACTCAGCTTGTTTGATATTTCGGTGAGCTTGTCGAGAATTAAATTTTCTTGTTCCATCGTATTTTATTTTTTTGATACGAGGGCAAGTTGCAAAGCTGTGGAGGGGAAAAGGTTCAGGTATTCATACCTGAATGTTCAGGCTGAACAAAGTGAATGTTTTTTATTGCATTTGTTTGAAAATATTGTCAATAGTTGCCTTTTCTTTCGGGTCGAATGACCTTGCTTTTGAGAAATTATTTGCTTTAAGCAGTGTCCCCTTTTTTGAATAGAATGATTTGCTGTGCTCAATATTGATGAAGGAAAGTGAATTAAAATACGGGGTTAATTTTTCTATCACATACCTGAAATTTTTGTTATCACAATCCAGATGGATTTGAACATTGCCAGGCTTTATATCATTTAAAAGGAGTAGCTGAATAAGCATATCAGCAGGCGAAACATCTTCTTTTAAAAGTTCAATTTGAGTACACAAACTATTAATGACAGATGAAAGTTTATCCTTTTTGCCATTGAAACCAAAAGTTAGTTTTTCCTTCTTACCCTTCTTTTCTTTACTTGTTTGCCCGGTGAGATCAGCAACATATTTTAGTTCCAGGTGGTTTGAAAAAGGTTCTACCAAATCCAACGTATAAAAATCTTCCAATGTAGTTGTCTGTACAAGATAATTTTTAAAAGATTCCTGAACACTGAAGTATAATTGTATTAAACTATGTTGAAGATAGTACAAGGCAAAATGAATTAAGCTGCTCTGTTCATCCGGTATGGTGGTAAAGCCCCTCTCCTGTAACTCAGCAACTGTTTGTTGGGTCAATACTTTTAAGCTGTTTAGTAACCTGCCTGCCTGGAAAGGAATATCTATTGAATCATTCCAGTTAACAGATTGTTGCATGAAGGAATTATAAACCCGAAGGGTTTCGGCAGTGATAACAGCGGAATAAAAATGTGTAACGGGATCTTTGCCCTTTGGTAAATCAATGCTGCATAAAAGCTGCTGCAATGTTATGCTGTTGCTGGTGACTTGAGCCGCCAGCAACTTTTGTAGGGGTGGATAATCAGCTAACAGTGCAGTGAGTTGCTTTTGCAACTCAGCATTCGTTATTGGTTCAACCGCTTTAGCGGTCCTTACCAATTCTGTAAAATGCCTCGTGTTGGAGGTGTCCAATTTCCAGGGCTTTAACTCGCCGTGTAATATGCTATCTAAAATCTTTATCTCCATTACTATAAATCAATTTTGATTTTGTTTGCCGCCTCCTGTTTTTTATGGTCAATTACTTTAGCATAAATTTCGGTTGTTTTTAAATGCCGGTGGCCTAACAATTTTGATACTGTATAAATATCTGTACCCAATGTAATTTGCAATGTAGCATAGGTATGCCGGGCACAGTGAAAAGTGATATGCTTTGTTATGCCTGCTTTCATTACCCATTCTCTGAGCTTTAAGTTATGCCAGGCACTGTAATACAAGCCATCAAAGACTTTATCATCCTGCTTCCTTCTTTCACCTAAAAGCGAAAAGGCTTGTTCTGAAATGGGCAATGTTTCTGCTCCCTTTGTTTTCTTCTGCCGGAATCGAATGTAATAACCTGACTGCTCGGAGTGTTGCACTTCTGACCATACCAGCTTTTCAATATCTGACCAGCGCAAGCCAGTGAGCGCCGAAAAAATGAAAGCACTTTTCAATATTGGCATTTCACAGGGTACATTGGCTGCAGCCTGTAATTCTTCTAAAGTTAAAAACTCCCTGCTTGGATCATCAGGCTTAACACCTTCTACCTGGGCGGCAGGATTGGTTTGCAATATACCATCTTTGACTGCTTCTTTTAATGCTGCTGTTAACTTGCCAAAATAAGAAGATTGTGAGTTTTGAGATAGTAACTTTTGATTTTTACTTTTTGCATTATTCTGCAAATAGTCTTTGAATTTCTCCAACCATCTTTTATCTACCTCTTTAAATGAAACGCCATTGGGCGCAAACTTCTGCAAGTGCTTTAACACACTATCCCAATTGCCATAATTACCCTGGCTGTTTCTCCGCTTTTCTGTTAGCTGCTCAAAGTAGCTGAAAAAGCTGCCTTTTACTTTATCTGTATCCCGGAAACCATACTCTTCGTTTTTGATTTCCAGTAAACGCTTTGAGCGGATGGCTTCAGCCATCGACAGCTTTTTACGGTTATCATCTTTCTGCTCTTTAGTGAGCTTGCCTTTTTCCGGCTCCGGGAGGAGGTATAAATTCAAATATTCATACTCTCTTTTTCCATCGGTGTAATAATCAAGATAGAGGCTGATTTTATTCCCCTTCTTTCTTTGTCTTAATGTTACGTTCATACTTCAGTCAGTTTGAAAAGTTCATTAATTGCAGTTCTTGGAATACGGGTATTGCGGCCCACCTTACCGGCTTTAAGCTGGCCATTATCAATCAGGCGGTAAATGGTCCAGCGGCTTGCATTGATCAGCTGACAGGCTTCATCAATGGTGAGAAATTCTTTTTGTGAAATGGTGGGGTTGAAAGGTTTTACAACAGCCTCTTTCCGGATGGCAGCTTCAATTTTTTCATCTCGCTTGGTACGCTTATAGAGCAGCCTGGCACAAGTAAGAGAACATGAACGGGTAATAGTTTTTTTTGCGATGTATTTATTACCGCAAACCTCACATGTTTTCTCTATGCGAATGTTACTGCTCATTGTTGCCAGTTGTTGCTGAGTGTTGCAGCTTGTAGCTGTATGTAGCATCATTTCGCTTTTTTGTTGCCCGGTATTGTGGGCAACAGAATCGGGCAACACTTAGGCAACAAATATAACTAAAAAAGTGGAGATAGGCAACAAATAAAAGAAGAATATTTGTATAAAACTCAATAAAGACAAGCATTTACGAAACAAAGGCAAGATGATTACTTTCCGATACAAAATTTACTGAAAATAAAATCGAGTACATCTTCGTTCGACACATCACCAGTTATTTCAGAGATATAATGTAAGCAACGGCGAATATCCAACGCCAACAAATCGCCGGGTACGTCATTGTCAAGATCAATCTCTATATCATCCAGCGAAATTTTTACCTGTTGTAAAGCCTCGTGATGTCGGGCATTGGTGACGATTACACTTTCCGACGAAGGCAATTCATTAACGGCTGACCTGAACAAACTATCTTTTACTGCATCAATACCGATATTATTTTTTGCCGAAATAAAATAAACGCCATCGATGCCGCCAAATATCTCGGTTGCTTTTTCATCAGTCAACACATCCGCTTTATTGCCGACTAACAAAATGGTGTTGTTATTTTCTTCCAGTTTGGTCTTAATCGTTTGTAGTTCTTCTGCCGTGATTTCTTTTACATCAAAAATATATAATACAATATCCGCCGATTTCATTTTCTCCAAACTTCTTTCTATGCCTATCAATTCAATACTGTCTGTACTATGCTCCCTTATGCCGGCTGTATCAATCAGCCTAAACAGTATGCCATTAATATTCAATACTTCTTCGATGGTATCTCTTGTAGTACCGGCAATTTCGCTAACGATTGCACGATTTTCATTTAGCAAAGTGTTTAGCAATGTCGATTTTCCTGCATTGGGTTTGCCTACGATGGCAACGCTTACGCCATTTTTAATTACATTACCCAATTGAAATGATTGTAACAATTGCGTGGTGGTAGTTTGAGCCGATTGAATGATTTGATAAAATTTTTTACGGTCGGCAAATTCCACATCCTCCTGGCTAAAATCCAGTTCCAGTTCCAGTAATGCTGAAAAGCTAATTAACTGTTCCCTTAGCTCTTTTAATACCGCACTAAATCCTCCACGAATATTATTAAGTGCTGTTTTTTGAGAAGCCGATGTGTTGCTTGCTATTAAATCTGCCACGGCTTCCGCCTGGGTTAAATCGAGTTTCCCGTTTAAAAATGCCCTTTGTGTAAACTCGCCCGGTTTGGCTATTCTTGCTCCCTTGTTTACGCAGGCCTGCAAAACCTGTTGCTGCACATAGGGGCTGCCATGACAGCTTATTTCTACCACATCTTCGCCGGTATAACTTTTGGGCCTTCTAAATAATGATACCACCACTTCATCAATTAGGTTTTCGTCTTCTTTAATTAAGCCAACATGCAGGCTATGAGAAGGCTTATCAGAAAGGTTTTTAGAAGGAAATAATGAATTGATGACGCCAAACGCTTCGTCACCGCTAAGGCGTACTATCCCAATTGCTCCAACCCCCGGAGGCGTTGCCAATGCAACAATGGTATCTTCCCAGCCCGACAATTTATTTATCATTTGGTAAAGATAATACCATCCTTATTTT
>JBGSIG010000186.1:0-18821 GCA_041742655.1 Ferruginibacter sp.
CTTGATTTTTGTGTGGAAATTTTTGCCGGAAACAAAAGGAAAATCATTGGAAAATATTCAGAAAGAGTTGGGGATAGAGTAGGTAACACGAATTTTGAATCACGAATTACACGAATTAAATAGTAAACACGTATTTTGAAATACCAATCACACGAAATAAGAAGCAAGCAAAAAACGAATTAGCTATTGCAATCTTATATCTGCCGCGGCTGAGATGATTATAAACTTTTAAAACAAAACACATGAAACATGCTTCCGTATTTTGTATTGCTTCAGCAGTACTTTTTACAACATTCATTACATCTTGTAACGAAAAAAAAACCAGTGATATAATGCAAACTAAAACAGGAATTACAAAAACGGCTTGGGGCAATACAGACGGCAAAGAAGTCTTTCTTTATACCCTTACCAATGCAAAAGGAGAACAAGTAAAAATTTCTACCTACGGCGGTATTGTTACATCATGGTTAACGCCCGATAAAAACGGCGCAGCATCCAATATTGTATTGGGCTTTGACAGCCTGAGTGGATACCTGGCTAAGCCCCCTTATTTTGGCGCATTGGTTGGCCGTTATGGAAACCGCATTGCAAAAGGTAAGTTTACAATTGATGGGAGTGAATACACGTTAGCAACAAATAATGGGGCTAACCACCTGCATGGCGGCATTAAAGGGTTTGATAAACAGGTGTGGGATGCTGCGATCGATAGCGATACTTCCGCCACTTTGTTGCTCAGCTATACAAGTAAAGATGGTGAAGAAGGATATCCCGGCAATTTAAAAGTATCAGTGCGGTACACACTTACGGATGATGATGAACTAAAGATTGACTATACCGCTACTACTGATAAAGCCACGCCCGTTAATCTTACAAACCATAGCTATTTTAACCTGACTGGAAATGTGACTAATACGATCCTGGATCATACATTGATGATTGCCGCAGATAATTATACACCTGTGGAAGGTGGATTGATACCTACAGGAGAAATCAAGCCTGTAAAAGGTACCCCGTTTGACTTTACTTCGCCTAAAAAAATCGGGTTGGAAATTGATAGTGTACCGGGAGGTTACGATCACAATTTTGTGTTGAATAAGAAAGATTCCTCATTGCAGTTGGTAGCAGCAGTATCAGATAGCATTTCGGGCAGGATGCTGGAAGTATATACTACGGAACCCGGCATTCAATTTTATACAGGTAATTTTTTAGATGGTACGATAAAAACAAGTGATGGCAAATCAATAAATAAACATGCGGCCCTGTGCCTGGAAACACAACATTTTCCAGATTCGCCAAATCAGCCTTCATTTCCCACAACTATTTTGCAGCCTGGTGAAACATACCATACCACTACTGTATATAAAATATCCGTAGCGAAATAAAAGATGTATTTATTTATAGCTGCCTGCGAAGTTTAAATTTTAAACTTTGCAGGCTTTGCATTTTATTTGCAGCAATATAAAATTTAAAAATAGTAATTATGGTAATAAATGCAAAGGCATTTTTATTTGATTTGAATGGCACAGTGATAGACGATATGCCTTACCACGTAATTGCATGGCACGACATTTTAAACAACGATCTTAATGCCGGCCTCACTGTAGAAGAAGTGAAAGTGCAAATGTATGGCAAGAATGACGAGGTGTTGGTACGGTTGTTCGGTCCAGGTCATTTTTCGCAGGAGCGCATGAATGAGCTGAGTTTTGAAAAAGAGCGGCGATACCAGCAGGCTTACCTGCCAAAGCTAAAATTGATAGACGGTTTGAAAGAATTTTTGGAGAAAGCAAAAGCTGCCGGAATTAAAATGGCTATTGGCTCTGCAGCAATACCATTTAATATTGATTTTGTATTGGATAATCTCCAGCTTCGGCATTATTTTCCAGTGGCGGTAAGTGCCGATGATGTATCCATCAGCAAACCTCACCCGGATACTTTCTTAAAATGTGCTGAGGCATTGGGTGTGGATGTGAGGGATTGCATCGTATTTGAAGATGCACCAAAGGGAGTGGAAAGTGCTATGAATGCAGCCATGCAAACCTTTGTACTTACAACAACGCATCCCAAAGAAGATTTTTTACAATACAGTAACGTGATTGGTTTTGGTAATGATTATACCGGTCTAACTATTGGCTAAGCTAAATTGCTGAAAAATTAATTTTAATAAACATTCCCTTTATTAACGCAGTTCATCACCGAGGACGCGATAGAGTCTAATCATACTCATATTCAAAATAGCCCAGCAGGCTATTTTCTTTTGAATAGCATTTTTCAATAATTCTTAATCCATCGCTGTAAAAATATCTCCACGTATAATAATTCCTGTTTACGCCTTCTTCTACAGTTATCATTTGGGTTACCTGGTTGCTGCCGTTATATTCAAATATAAGATCAGGCAGCAGCTTTCCAACAACAACATTTAGTTTCACTATATCCGTTAGCCTGTTTTTGGTATCATAATAGTAGTAATAGTGCCGCCCATTTTTTCCCGGTTCTATTTCATCTGTTACGTTACCATGTTCATCTATTATAAAATCTATTAGTGCAGAATCTGATTTATTTTTTACACGTAACATTTGCACCGGCTGTCTTTTTTCATTGTAGATGTATTGGTGTTCTTCCTGTAGTACGGTTTTAAAATCATCATCAGAAGAATGTGAATTAGAAAGAATACTTACAACATCGCCTTGCTCATTGTATTTGTACCGCGAAGTGGCCACTGTAATCTCAGAGCTGTCCGTTGATTGAATCACCTGGCCTTTATCGTTGTAATAGGTGGTTAAAAGGGCCTTACCTGTGGTATATGATCTTGTGTAGGTTTCAATGCGCTGATAATTTTTACTGATTTTTTTTTCACAAAAAAATCCTTCACTCGGTATTTTGTCGGCCTCAAAACTATGTACTTTAATCGTTCTTATTTTCTGTTCTTTCAAGACGGCCGTTTCCGCCTGGGCAAGGCTATTGCTAACAAGGTCTTTGTAATAATACTGAGCGTAGGTAACTGGCAATAAAATTGTAAGTAGCAAAAAAAGGATTGCGGGTTTTTTCATTATTCGTTGAATTTTCATAGTAAAAGTAAGCTATTAATCTTTTTTATTTATTTAGTTATTTGGACGCAGGCATTCATCCAATCATTTTTTGAGTATTTTTAACAAAATTGCAGATTGCAGAGCCTTTAACAACTTTTATCATTTTGGGTTATTTAAATGTCTGGAGGTTCATGTGTTAGTTGTAATATAACCCGCTCTTTTAAACTTATTAGATATAAATTTTATGGATAACAATGTTGCTTTTGAACGGTTGGTAAAAATAATGAATGAATTAAGGGAGCAATGCCCCTGGGATAAAAAGCAAACCATTCACACGCTTCGGCAACTAACTATTGAAGAGACCTATGAACTTACTGATGCAATTACCGATAACAACTGGAAAGGCATTAAGGAAGAATTGGGAGACATTTTACTGCATATTGTTTTTTATGCTAAAATTGGCAGCGAGCAAAACCAATTTACGTTGGATGAAGTAATTAACGGCGTTTGTGAAAAGTTGATTTTCAGGCACCCTCATATTTATGGCAAGGTTACTGTTAGGGATGAAGAAGAGGTGAAAAGCAATTGGGAGAAACTGAAATTAAAAGAAGGCAAAAAATCGGTGCTGGGCGGTGTGCCAAAAGGCCTGCCCGCAACCGTTAAAGCAATGCGCTTACAGGAAAAGGCCAAACAGGTAGGGTTTGAATGGGAGAATAAAGAACAGGTTTGGGAAAAAGTAGAAGAAGAAAAGCAAGAACTATTTGAGGCAATCGCCAGCGGCAACAAAGAGCATATGGAAGATGAATTAGGCGATGTTTTTTTCTCTTTAATAAATTTTGCAAGGTTTTTGCAGTTAGATGCGGAAAACGCTCTTGAGCGGACAAACAAAAAATTTATTGCCAGGTTCACAAAAATGGAAGAGCAGGCATTGCTTACCGGTAAGGCGCTGCCGGATATGACCCTTGAAGAGATGGACTCAATCTGGAATAGTATAAAAAAGCAATCATCTTAAATTATTAAAAAACTGCCGTTGCAGTAAATTACACACACTTGCAAAACGAAAACTCATTTAAGCAGCGTTTACTGAGAAATGGTTATTTACTGATAACTGCTGCGTGGCTTGTTACCATATCTTTCATCATTGATAATTATTGGTCGGGGAGCTCTTCTCCGGAGGCTTTTCAAAAAAAAATAAACAACTATATAGCTAAAGAAGAAAATGATTTCGACGCCATTGCCAGCGATACTGCTTTAATTACTAAACTTGGCAATGGAAAATACAATGAGGTTCAGCTAAAGCAATTAACAGAGAAAAATTATTTTCTTTTTGTTTATTCAGAAAACGGGAGTGGGTTATATGATCTTCTTTTTTGGAATACACAGGTGGCAGACCCAAGCGTTCAGATATACAACATGATTGGGAAGTCGGGCTTTATCCAACTGGCAAACGGGCAATATGTTTGGCGAAAAAATAAAATAAATGGGTTAACTGTACTGTCCTTAATCCCAATTAGGTGGAACTATCCTATTACCAACGATTATCTTACAAATTCTTTTGCAATAGGCAACGGCCTTGAAAACAATTATATTATTTCCAGTAATCCAAACCAAAATTCTATTCGGTCGAAAGAAGGGAAATTTCTTTTTTCATTAGAACAAAGCGGTGTGGTGACTATTCCGCAAAATACGGTAATGGCCTCCGTGCTAAGAATTCTGGCGGTGATGGTGATATTTTTATTGGTACATATAATGGCAACTTATGTAGTACACAAAAGTTTTTATGGCGGCGTGTTTTTTTTAACAGCTTTTATTTTGTTGCTGAGAATAACAAGTTACTATTTGCCGATACCTTTAAATTTAAGACAATTTGAATTATTTAATCCTGGCATATATAGCAGCAGCTCCGTTCTTCGCTCATTGGGGGACTTGCTGATAAATTCACTATTGTTTTTATGGATAGTTCTTTTTGTGCGACATTATATTCAGGAGAAAAACGTTAAGATAACCCTGCAAAGCCCGGTTTATAAATGGGCCGTTATTTTTTTAGGAATTGCTTCGTTGCTGGCATGCACATTGGTTACCGGGCATATTATTTTGGGAATGGTCGCCGATTCGAAAATTTCTTTCGACGTAATAAATTTTTTCACGTTAGATATTTACAGTGTGGTGGGTTTTGTGATATTGGGATGCGTGGCGATAGGATACTTCTTTTTAACCCAGGTGATCATTTATTTACTACAACCGTTTTTGCCAAAAAATATCCTGGTAATGCTTTTGTATACAACGCTGCTGGGGTTAGCTATTTTAACTTTTCGGATCAATGAGCCCGGTATTTTTTTCGACCTTTGCCTTTTAACATGGTTATTGGTGTACCTGTTATTGCTGAATAACAAACACCTTTTTTTACTGGCCACCCGAATTATTTCATCAAGGTTAATTTTTTGGCTTTTCTTTTTTTCCGTGTCCATTACTTTAATCATTATTATAGAAAACGACAGAAAGGAAGTTGAAAGCAGGAGGAACTATGTTGAAACGTTATTTACGAAGGGAGACGCTACGAGCGAGCTTTTAATGAGCAGCGTATTGACAGATTTCAGGACCGAGGCATTGGCTCCTCAATTTTACAAATTTAGAAATGAGTCATCTAACAAGCTTTTAAAAGAGAGCCTGCTTAATGCGAATTTTAGTGGATACTTAAACAAATTCGATACCCGCCTGTATACTTTCGACGACGATGAAAAATCACTTTTTAACGCGGATTCTACTGACTATAATACCCTAAACACCATTTTAAAATCACAAGCTAAACCAACTAAGGTTAATGAACTTTACTATTACGATGTGTCGTACGACCGGTTCAGTTACATCAGCAAAAAAGACATTGTTGACTCAGCCGACCGGCTTTTGGGATATGTTTTTATTTTGGCCTCTCCTAAAAAATATAAAACAGATGCCCTTTATCCTGAGTTATTTTTAAGAGGTTACGATAATTCAATAGAAAACTCTTCCGTTTATTCTTATGCTATATACACTGACTTAAAACTGTCATACAATCATAACGACTACGGGTTTCCGTCTATGTTAACGCCCGAACAGGTGCCAATAAACGATTTTGAAACTTTTAGAAAAAATGGCTACCTGGAGCTTTGGTACAGGGCCGGAAAAGATAAGGTGGTTATAATGGCCAAGGAAGACAATTTCTTTATAGAATCTATCACTTTGTTCTCTTACCTATTTTGTTCTTTTCTATTTATTACCGGCATTTTTTGGTTCTTTAATGCTGTTGTAAGATCGAGGCTACGCTGGAGCAAGATGCGGGCGCATTGGCAGTTGAGTATACGCAACCAGGTACATTCCACCATTCTTTTTATAAGCCTGTTGTCTTTTTTTGTGGTTGGTATAGCCACTATTTTATTTTTTATTAACAGGTATAATAATAACAACCGGGACAAATTGAGCCGTACCATTCGCATTATGCAAAATGAAATGGACAATTCATTAAAAGATCTTATAGTATATAACGGCGATCAAAATATTTACAGTGGTTTTTACAGAGACAAGCTTGAAAAAACAATCGCAAGGATTACAGAGATTTATGATGTGGATGTTAACATCTATGACCTGGACGGCAATCTAAAAATTTCTTCTCTGCCTTTACCTTATAGTAAAGGTATTGTGAGCAACAAAATGAATCCTATGGCATATTATCATCTAAAAAAATTGAGAGAAATACAGTTTTTTAAGGAGGAAGCCATCGGTGGACTGGAGTATCTTAGCAACTATCGGCCCGTGTTGGATAAATCCGGACGGAAGTATGCATATCTTAACATTCCATATTTTACTTCTCAATTAAAATTACGACAGGAGATTTCAAATTTTTTGGTTGCCATCATTAATCTAAATGCGTTTATTTTTTTAATAGCCGGCGTTGTTGCTTTTTTCATAACAAACCGTATTACCCGTTCATTTTCGTTTATAAGTAACAGGATGAAGGAAGTAAACCTTGGTAAAGTAAATGAAGCTATTAAATGGAAAAGAAATGATGAGATAGGAGAGTTGGTAAAGGAATACAATAAGATGGTGGCCAAGTTAGATGGCAGCGCTGCCGCCCTTGCAAAAAGCGAAAGAGAAGGTGCATGGCGGGAGATGGCAAGGCAGGTAGCCCATGAAATAAAAAACCCGCTTACCCCGATGAAGTTGAGTTTACAATATCTGCAAAAAGCAATTAATAATAATACAGGCAATATAACTGAGTTAACCAAAAGTGTGGCAGCCACATTGGTAGAACAGATTGATCACCTTAGCCAGATAGCCGGGCAGTTCTCTCAATTTGCTAACATTGCCCATCCAAGAAATGAAATCTTTGATTTGAATGAAACCCTTAAGATGACAATTCAGTTGCATTCGCTGGAAGATGATGTAGTGATGGATTTTTTGCCGGTAGATTCGCCGGTGTTTATTAATGCCGATAAAACACACATTAACCGGCTGTTTACAAATCTTATTCAAAACGCATCCCAGGCTGTGCCTGATACAAGAAAAGTTCATGTAGAAATAAATGAAAAGATTCAGGATGGTTCAATACTGGTAACAATTAAAGACAATGGTAACGGCATTCCGGAAAATATGCGTTCAAAAATATTTACTCCCAATTTTACAACAAAGACATCCGGCACAGGTTTAGGCCTGGCAATGTGTAGAGGAATTATAGAACAAAGCAAGGGCGATATATGGTTTGAATCTACGGAGGGCGAAGGGGCAATTTTTTATGTGAAACTGCCGATGGTAAACAACGTAGAAGAAATTAAAAATTAGTAATTCTCTAAAATTGAAAAGCATTTCGTTACACTGTTCTATTATTTATTGATATTAGAGGCTTTCTTCTTTAATAAAAAAGCTTCCAGTTCTTTCAGTCCAAAGCTGCTGAGATTATTTTCCTTACCTATCATTGCTTTTTGCGCCATCAATATTCCATATTGTATATCGTCAAAACCGTCAAGGGAATGCGCATCGGGATCAATTGAAATCAATACATTTTTTTCAACGGCATATTCAATATGCCGCCAATCCATATCAAGACGGCTCGGATTGGCGTTGAGCTCAATCACTACATTATTGGCTGCGCAGGCATCAATAATTTTTTTATGGTCAACAGGATAGCCTTTGCGGCTTAATAACAAACGGCCCGTCATGTGCCCTAAAATGGTGGTGTAAGGATTTTCAATGGCGTTTATTAAACGCATCATTGCTTTTTCTTCCGTCATTTTTAAATTGGAATGTATGGACGCAATAACCAGGTCGAAAGTAGATAAAATGGCAGCACTGTAATCGAGGCTGCCGTCATTCAGAATATCACTTTCAATACTTTTAAAGATTTTAAATGGAGCTAATTGTTTATTTAATTCATCAATATAAAGATGTTGTTCTTTTATGCGGTTTTCATCAAGTCCATTTGCATAAAAGGCGCTTTTACTGTGATCGCTGATAACAAGGTATTCAAAACCTTTCTCTTTAGCTGCTACTGCCATTTCCTCTATGGTATAACTGCCATCGCTCCAGTTACTGTGGCTGTGAATAATACCTTTTATATCGGCCGTCCGCAGCGGAGCAGGTAATACACCCTGTTTAGCCCTTTCAATAACAGTAACAGATTCCCGCTGGCTACAAGGAATGAAGTTTAACCTGGCGGCTATAAAAATTGCGTCTTCACTTTCGCAGCCCGCATAATCAATAGTTGGATATTGTTTTGCAAATGCTTTTCCAAATGCTTCGCTGCAATTATTATAAAACACCTGTTGCATAAATGGTTTATCATCGCAGCCATACAAGCGGATTTTTAAACCGACAGAAGCCCGGTACAACAGGTTATATTGATTCTTTTCTACCAGTTCAAAATCTGGAATACTTAATAATGTGCGCTCAATATTTTCTGTGCCGTCATCAATCACCAATTGCAGTTCATTAATAATCTCCATCTGCCTTATATATGCGCCGGTAAGGGCAACTTTAGTTGGTAAAAATATTTTTAAAAAAAAGCTTTTTGTATCCTCCGCCATTGAATTTACCTGCGAAAAAAGAAAACTCCCCTTGCTCTTCAAATAAAATTCAATTGTTTCAATAACATTTTGCTGTGTTTTTTCTCCGAAACCTTTGAATAATTTTAAACGGTTCTCCCTGCAGGCGTACAATAATTCACCTACACTTTCTATTTCCATTTGCTTCCATATGGTATTAATTTTCTTCGGGCCAATACCTTTTATGTTTAATAGTTCCATCACACCGGGCGGTGTTTTATCGATCATCTCTTCCAATGATTTTAAGATGCCGGTATCTAATAATTCTATTATTTTTTTTCCGGTAGATTCTCCTATGCCTTTTATGAAAAATATATTTTCCCGTGTGGTTTCACTTAACTGCGCTGGAAGTTTTTCAATAGTAAAAGCTGCGGACGCATACGATTTTGCTTTAAAACTATTTTCCCCGTGAACATCAGTCAATTTTCCTAAGAGTGAGAAGGAGTCTGCTATCTGGTAATTATCCATATTCAAATGTAACAGTATTTCTAAAATTATTTTTCTATTATTTCAAAAATGAAAAGGTAGGTGAATTCGAAAATGAAAGGTGGCTTTCAAAAAATATTTGATAGACTACGCACACAAAAAAGTCCCGGCAATTTGCCAGGACTTTTGTATCAGTTTCGCTTTTAAAAAAGTGAAGCTTACTTCTTTTTTGCAGCTTTTTTAGGAGCAGCTTTTTTTGCAGGAGCAGCTTTCTTTGCAGGAGCAGCTTTTTTTGCAGGAGCAGCTTTCTTTGCAGGAGCAGCTTTTTTTGCAGGAGCAGCTTTTTTAGCAGCTTTTTTTGCAGTGGCCATTGTGTTTAAATTTAATTGGTTAGTAAATAATGCTTAAAAATAAAAACATTTTTTAATCTGCCAAAAAAAACTTACAACTTTTTTATTGTGTTGCTCCAAATAAATTTATTAAAATAAAACTTTTACCAGGTTTTCCCTTTCATAAATTTCGCCCAGCATTAAAGCTATATCCGATTTGAGGCAGCAATAAATTTCCCGGCATAATATTCTACAGTACCATTCCATAACATTTTTGTTGAAGATAAATCTGGTGCGCCTGCGTCAAATTTTTATGCGTTTAATTTTTTCTTTGCAATTTGCCATCACTCAAAGGTGAACCATCCTGCTTAGTCTTTTAAGTTCATAAATTTCAAGCGGCTTATTGTTTAGAACCCGCCCGGAGCTATGAGTAATTTTCGTCAACCGGTAATTTAGTAAAATGGATGTTGGCATTAGCTGCTATTTGTGACGCCATGAGCCGGTTACCTTTTTACGGAAACAGCATTAATCAAAAAGACCTTTATGAAAAGAGTTCCGGTTGTAATAATAATTCTGACTACTTTCATATTTGGCAGTTGTGAACCATCAGCAACATTTAATAAACCCCAACCGGCCGGTGAAAAATCATTGATATCTTTTCCGGAACTTGTGCAGGGAAGCTATTTAGCCGGTGACCTGGCGTCGACAGTTACTATTACCAACAAACGTATACTTAGGCATTATAACTTTGATTTCAAAGAACATAAGGTTGGTCTTGGTTCTTCCTACAAACTTTTCGCTGACACACTTATCAATCTAATAGATGGAACGAAGGAAAAAATTCTTTTAAAAGGTGATACCATTATTCAACATGCAAATTGGAAAGACACTCTGTTCAATATTTCGCCTGATAATGTTCTTAAAAAGTTTAAAGGTTGTTATTTTCTAAATATTCGTTACGGCGATGATGCATGGGAATTGAGGCAGTTGTCATTTAAAGACGGTTCGCTAACAATTGTTATCATGTCCAGCAACAGTGATATAGGAAAACTAAGGGAAATTACAGAAACTACCACTGATACCACAACAACCCATTTTCATTTAACAAGACGGCAATTTAAAAAGTTTGTATCACAAGGTGGTTTTGGTGAACAAGAGCGTTTTACACGTATAAAGGGCGATTTTAAATTAATGCCCGGCACTTTTCTTTTTGAAGTGATATACCCATTTTTTTAGTCATTCAACAAAGAAAATTGCAGGTTTCTTCCGGCCAACCTGGATATAAAAATAGTTTTACAATCATTGAAATAAAAGGGAGTTGAGGTATTGCTTTTTTGTTTCTTTTGTAACTTCAACCAGGCCGCAAAAATTTGTTTTGTTTCTTAAGAGTTTACACAATTAATTTTCAAAAAATGCATCAGTAAAAAGATTGCCGAAGCTATTCAAAAATTGATAACGATGATG
Organism: Ferruginibacter sp.; assembly: GCA_041742655.1. Taxonomy (GTDB): domain Bacteria; phylum Bacteroidota; class Bacteroidia; order Chitinophagales; family Chitinophagaceae; genus Ferruginibacter. The sequence continues at coordinate 11,320 of JBGSIG010000186.1, forward strand.
CTTTATTCCGGCAGTTTTACAAACGAAAATCAAGAGCGGCCAATGGCCGCTTTTAGTTATGCTTTTGGTTGTTTCAAATCACTTCAACACCAGGTGTAAGCGGGAGTTCTTTTTCATTCTTCCTTGTAGTGATATTTGTCATTAACAGTATTGTACTGATAATTTTCATTGACTGGTTTATAATTGCAGTAACATCAATTTTAGCAGAAAAATTATTTTTTTTCTGGAAGTATTTTTTAGTGACTTTCATCAAATTTTACTTCGAAAAAAATAAAACGTGTCTTGTTTCTTAAATCAACACAATTATATTTTGATGTTTATTATTTTAAAAAGAATTGAATTATGATTAAAAAAACCCGTGAAGTAATGTAATATTTCTATCTCAGTTTCTATTTTCTTTTGCCTGCAGATGCATTTTATTTTTTTTTGAAAAGCAATATTTTGATGAATACGCAGAGCGTTTTATTTGACCATTTTACTTATCATTGGTTCCTGATATTTTTGGGTAATAGCCAGAAGAAAGCAACCGTTTTTTAAATTAAAATATCAGGCATCCCTTTAAATCGATTTTTTTTTCATCGCAACTGTCCGAGTTATTCTTGATGATAAATGAGGAGCAGGAACAACGTTTTGCAATTGCGTTTTTTTATTACAGTGTAAATCAATTTGTCTAAGAATGAGAAGGAGTCTGCCTTTTGGAAATTTTCAATTCAAGAAATACGGGGATAAGGCTTGTGTTAAATAACGAAAGTAGCATGCTGGCAAAAGGATAGATCAAAAAAAAGTCCCGGCAATTTGCCGGGACAGTGTTATTAGTTTCGCTTTCCAAAAAGCAAAGCTTACTTCTTTTTTGCAGCAGCTTTTTTAGGAGCAGCTTTTTTTGCAGCGGCTTTTTTAGGAGCAGCTTTTTTTGCTGGAGCAGCTTTTTTAGGAGCGGCTTTTTTTGCTGGAGCAGCTTTTTTTGCAGCAGCTTTTTTAGGAGCAGCTTTTTTTGCAGCGGCTTTTTTAGGAGCGGCTTTTTTTGCAGTTGCCATGTTCTTAGAATTTAAATGGTTAGTAAATAATACTTAAAAGTAAAAGCATTTTTTTACCTACCAAAAAAAACTTTCATTTTATCTATGCTTGCGCCTCAACAGCGTTAACAGAAATAAAACTTTTATCGCCTTTTCCTTTCTTAAATTCTACCACTCCATCTGTCAATGCAAAAATTGTAAAGTCTTTCCCAACACCTACATTTTTGCCAGGATGGTAAACCGTACCGCGTTGACGAACGATGATGTTACCAGCTGTTGCAGGTTGTCCACCAAAAATTTTTACACCCAATCTTTTGCTTTGCGAATCACGGCCGTTCTTAACCGAACCTTCGCCTTTTTTATGTGCCATTTTTTATATTTTTTAATGTTAAGTTTTCGGTTTTAAGTAAGCAGTTTTTTGCAAATTATTTACTTAAAACTTTTAACTTCTTTATTAAGCTATATCAATCACTTTTATGTGCGTATAGTGAGTGCGGTGTCCGTGCTTTTTACGAAAACCTTTTCTTCTTTTCATTTTAAAAGCAATCACTTTATCACCTTGTATAAGGTCGCTAAGGATTTCTGCTTTTACTACCGCTTTTACATCAGTGCCAATGGTAACAGAACCGGCGTTGTCTGTCAGAAGAACTTCTGCAAACTCTACTTTATCACCACTTTTACCTTCAATATGCGGTACATACAGGCTGTCGCCTGCTTTTACTTTAAACTGCTGACCAGCTATTTTTACTACTGCTAACATAATACCAAAATTTAGGACGGCAAAGGTAAGGGAATTGCAATTGAAATGGCTATTTTAGAAGAAGGATTTTTGTTGAAAATACCATTAATACGCAGTTTTTAGCCGTTTTGAGGGCATATTAGCCAGAAAAGACACTTGACAAGACTTGGCAAGGTGCTGAAAATACGAAAGGTATTATATTCGCTTTTATATATGAAGTATGTAATTTTTGTTTTAAAAGCCCTGTTTACATTGTACGGCTTTGTTGTTTTCATTGCAATCATGCTGGTGCTTTTTCCCGTTGTTGTGGTGGCTTCTTTTTTCGGAAAGGTAAAAGGGGGCAATTTGATATACAGAATTTGCCAGTTTTGGGCCGATGTAGTTTTTGTGTTGTGGGGTATTTTTCATAAAAACTATTTTGAAGTGCCGCATAACACCGGTAAGCCGTATGTTTTTATATTTAATCATGTATCGTATATTGATATTCCCATCATTTTAAAAGCGGTGCGTAAACAGCACTTTAGAGTTTTGGGTAAGGCTGAAATGGCAAAGGTACCCGTGTTTGGTTTCTTTTATAAACATGCAGCCGTTATGGTAGACAGGTCAGATGCCCAAAAGCGGGTGGCTAGTGTACTCCAGCTAAAGAGTATTATCAGGCGGAATATTTCAGTAGTAATAGCACCTGAAGGAACGTTCAATATGTCGCATTGCCCGCTGAAATCTTTTTTTGATGGGGCATTTAGGGTGGCTATTGAAACCCAAACACCCATTAAGCCCATTTTATTTTTAGATGGCTACAACAGGTTGAGTTATAAAAATATACTATCGCTTACACCCGGCAGATCGAGAGCAGTGTATCTTGAAGAAATAAGTGTAGATGGATTAAATATAAAGGATGTAAAGAACCTGAAAGAAAAAGTATATAAGTTGATGGAAGAAAAATTGGTTTCGTACAAAGCAAGCTGGATAGAACCAATGGCAGGTTCTTAAATAATTCCGCATCATAATTTACAGCGGTGCTTATCTGTACAATTAATAATTAAAAATAGATTGAATAACGAAAACGAAATAGTTTTTAACGACAGCGCACCTAAAGCGGCGGCAATGTATGCAGACGTAATTTTGCCTTTGGCATTGCCTGTGGTATATACCTATGCTGTGCCGGCAATTTTTATGGAAAAAATAAAGCACGGCTGCAGGGTAGAGGTAGTATTAGGAAAAAATAAACGTTATGCAGGCATTATAAAATTAACTACTACCAAAGCCCCGCCCTACAATACAAAGGACATTTTAAATGTACTGGATGAGGAACCGGTATTATATAATGAGCAGTTGCAATTGTGGAACTGGATAAGCAATTACTATATGTGTAGCGAGGGAGAAGTGATGGCCGCTGCATTACCTGCCCATTTTAAATTAAGCAGTGAAACTATTTTATTGTTCAACGAAGATTATGGAGATGATTTTAGTGATTTAAGCAATGAAGAATACCTTGTGGCGGAAGCATTGCTCATAAAAAAGCAATTAAATCTTACCGAAGTTCAACAGGTGTTAGACATTGCCCATGTGTACCCCGTAATAAAAAGACTCATTGAAAAAAAGGTTTGTGTTGTTTGGGAAGCCTTAAGTGAACGTTATAAAAGCAAAAAAGAAAATTTTGTGCTGCTGAACCCGCACTATGATGATGAAGAGAAAATGAGCGAATTGTTAAACAACTGGTCAAGAGCTCCAAAGCAACTTGAATTACTGTTGAGTTACCTGCACTTAATAAAAACGGTGGGTGAAGTAACGCAAATTGAACTGTTAAAAAAGGCGGGCGCTTCTGTAGCGCAGTTAAACGGCCTTGCAGAAAAGAAAATATTGTTGATAGAAAAAAGAAGTGTTGACAGAATAAAAGTGTTACCAAAGGCAATGAAGATAGCGTTTGAACTGAGCGTAGCACAGGAAGCCGCCCTTCAGCAGGTACGAGAAAGCTTTAAAAGCAAAACTGTTTGTTTGTTGCATGGCGTAACCAGCAGCGGTAAAACCCAGGTTTATATTAAGCTGATAGAAGAGTTTTATAAACTAGGCAAACAGGTATTGTATCTTTTGCCAGAGATTGCCTTAACTGCCCAAATGATACGCCGGTTGCAATTTCACTTTGGCGGTAACATTGCTATCTATCACTCAAAATTTAATAACAATGAAAGAGTTGAGTTATGGAATAAAATTAAAATGGGGGAGATAAGAATTGTCTTGGGTGCAAGGAGCGCCCTCTTTCTACCCTTTAAAGACCTGGGGTTGATTGTAGTGGATGAAGAACATGATCCGTCGTTTAAACAGCAGGATCCTGCGCCAAGGTACAATGCAAGAGATGCCGCAGTTTTTTATGCATCGCTATTTAATGCAAAGGTTTTGCTTGGCAGTGCCACCCCATCTGTAGAAACTTATTTTAATGCGCAAAAAGGCAAGTACGGATTTGTTGAATTAAATGAACGGTTTGGCGGCATCAATTTACCCACCATAGAAATAATAAATACCAGGCAGGTGGTGCAAAAGGGAAAGGTGATGCTTTCGCCACAGCTAAAAGAAGCTATTGAAAAAACGGTTGCCAATGGGAAGCAGGTAATCCTTTTTCAAAATCGCAGGGGCTACTCGCCTTACCTTATTTGCGGTACCTGCGGTTATTTGCCTCAGTGTAAAAACTGCGATGTAACGCTGACGCTGCACAAGTATTCCAATAAATTGCATTGCCATTATTGCGGCACCACCTATCCAAAAATAGTTGCATGCCCTGCCTGCGGCTCTGTTAACTGGATAGAGAAAAATTTTGGGACAGAAAAAATTGAGGAAATGATAGAAGAGGAGTTTCCAAAATTGAAGGTGGCAAGAATGGATGTGGATTCTGTAAGAGGAAAATCGGCGCACGACAATTTAATTAAGTTATTTGAACAGCAGCGTATTGATGTGTTGGTAGGCACCCAGATGGTGGTAAAGGGGCTTGATTTTGAAAAGGTAAACCTGGTAGGTATATTGGATGCGGATGGTTTGCTAAGCTTTGCAGATTTTAGAGTAAACGAACGTGCCTTTCAATTGATGGAACAGGTTAGTGGCAGGGCCGGACGAAAGGACGAACAGGGTAGGGTGTTGATACAGGCAACGCAGGTAAATCACCCGGTATTGCAATTTGTAAAAGAGCATGACTATAAAAGTATGTATTCATTTGAGATCACCAACCGGCAGCAATTTTTTTACCCACCATTCAGTCGAATTATTGAGATAACTTTAAAACACAAGATTAAAGAGGTAGTGGAAGAAGCGGCAAATAAACTAGCGATAGCATTACAAAAAGACCTGCATGATTTTGTTGTTGGTCCGGCTGCACCCATGGTGGCAAGGGTTCGCAACCAGTATTTGATGGAGCTATTGATAAAGCTGCCCTTAGACATGAAGCAGATTCAACAATACAAAAAAATAATTCGCAATCAATTTAACCTGCTACTTACCGAAAAGCAATTTAAAAGTGTAGTGATGATTGCTGACGTGGACTCGAATTAATTATCATATTGTAAGATTATGATCAAAGAAAATTTTTCTCTTAAAGCATATAACACCTTCGGGATTGATGCTTCGGCACAATACTTTGCTACTTTTAAATCTGCTGAAGAATTAGCAGATCTGCTGGAATCTAAGAAACCCGTAACTCATAACTCGTCACTCTTAACTTTTATCCTTGGTGGCGGCAGCAATATTCTGCTTACTAAAAATGTTGCCGGGCTAGTTTTTAAAAATGAAATAAAAGGAATTGAAAAAATCAGTGAAGATGGAAATTATGTTTATGTAAAAGCAGGTGCCGGGGAAAACTGGCACAAGTTTGTGTTGTATTGTATCAATAACAACCTGGCGGGGATAGAAAACCTTTCGTTGATACCTGGTAATGTAGGCGCATCTCCCATGCAAAATATTGGAGCTTATGGGGTAGAGTTGAAAGATGTATTTTTTGAGCTCGAAGCTTTTTCTTTACATGAAAAAAAACTGGTAAAATTTTCATTGGCAGATTGCGAATTCGGTTACAGGGAAAGTGTTTTTAAACGCAAATTTAAAGATCAATTTGTTATTACAAGTGTAACGTATCGCTTAAATAAAACACCTCATTTTAATACCAGCTATGGAGCCATAGAACAGGAACTGGAGTTAATGGGTATACAAACGTTAAGCATACAAGCTATATCGCAGGCTGTTATAAATATACGGAGCAGCAAACTACCCAACCCCGCAATCATTGGCAATGCAGGTAGTTTTTTTAAAAATCCTGAAATTGATTCACCGCATTTTGAATCGCTAAAAATTTCTTTTCCGGAAATTGTTGGTTATGCGCTTGAAAATGGCCATATTAAATTGGCGGCGGGATGGTTAATTGAGCAATGTGGTTGGAAAGGATATAGAAAGGGTGATGCAGGTTGCCATGCAAAACAAGCATTGGTATTGGTAAACTATGGTAACGCAAAAGGGGGGGATATTTTACAGTTGAGCGCAGAAATTATCGAAAGTGTAAAAGATAAATTTAATGTGCTGCTGGAAAGGGAAGTAAATATCGTTTAATAAAAATGCTCACAGTTACACACTGTCAGCATTTTATTTTTTAGTATCAATTAAAATCACTTTCATTAAAGTCGTCATCGCTTAAAGACTGAGAGCCCATATTAAACATACTTCCCATCAGATCTTTAAACTCTATTTTGCCCTCTACTACTTTTTTGCTGATTAATGAGTAGGCCGACAGTCCGTGCAATACAAATTCCATCAGCAATGCATTTTCTTTTTCGTTGGCGGTTTTATGGAATTTTTTTACGAGGGCATGCAATCCATCTACTTTGTACAACAATTGAATTTTTGCCTCGTCCTTGGTGTCGAAAAACAAATCTAAATGATTGCCGCTGTCAAACCATCTTGTGATTGATTTGTAAGGATTTTCTTCCGGGGAAGTTTCTTTGGCTCTTTTCTTTTTTAGTGTATCCGGGTTAGGAAAGTATAAACTGAATTGTGTCCGGATCGCTTTCTCCAATAAATTAAATGCTACCTGGTAAGGGCCTTCCTGTTCGCCTTCGTACACCAATTCTATTTTACCTGTGATAGACGGAATAATCCCCACAAGATCGCTGATCCATACCTGGGTTTCTTTCTCACTATTTATAATGGCCCTGCGTTCAGCAGAGCTAATAGCATTTTCATAAGCCGCAATGGTAAGCCTTGCACTTACGCCACTTTTCTTATCTACCAGTTCACTTGTGCGGGCTTCAAATGCTACCCGTTCTATTAATCGTTTTACGAGGTCGCTTATTTTTACTTTGTCAGATTGCTCTTTATAAATATTAGCTTCCTGTTCGGTAATGGCTAAAGATGTTTCAAGCGATTTAGGATAGTGTGTTAGTATCTGGCTTTCTATCCTGTCTTTTAAAGGCGTTACTATGCTTCCACGATTTGTATAATCTTCAGGATTGGCGGTAAATACAAATAGTACGTCTAGGGGTAAACGAAGTTTAAAACCACGAATCTGCAAGTCGCCTTCTTCTAAAATATTGAATAGGGAAACCTGTATCCTCGCTTGAAGATCGGGCAATTCATTTATCACAAAAATGCTACGGTTGCTTCGCGGAATAATGCCGTAATGCAATACCCTTTCATCTGCAAAACTTAATTTTAAATTGGCCGCTTTAATAGGGTCTATATCACCTATCAGGTCGGCTACACTTACATCGGGGGTAGCCAGT
>JBGSIG010000187.1:0-2272 GCA_041742655.1 Ferruginibacter sp.
CCAGCACTTTTTCAACATTATCAACTACCCGTTTACATTTTGTAGCTGCATTGGCTCCCATGCTAACATGGTCTTCCTGGTTATTGCTGCTGCTGATAGAATCTACGCTGGCAGGCGTACTCAGTTGCTTGTTTTCGCTTACAATACCTGCTGCAGTATATTGAGGTATCATAAAACCGCTATGCAGGCCGGGTTGTTTTACCAAAAACATCGGCAGTTTATGTTGACCGCTGATTAGCTGGTAAGTTCTTCTTTCAGAAATATTGCCGATCTCGCTCATGGCAATCGCTAAAAAATCCAAACCTAACGCCAACGGCTGACCGTGAAAATTTCCACCGCTTAATATCAAATCTTCCTCCGGAAAAATATTTGGATTGTCCGTTACAGAATTTATTTCTTTAATAAAAATGCTTAGTACATAATCGTAGGTATCTTTTGTAGCGCCATGTACCTGCGGTATGCAGCGAAAAGAATAAGGATCCTGTACCTGTTCTTTCTTCTGCGCAGCTATCTGGCTGCCTGCTAATAATTTTCTTAAGGCAGCAGCCGTATCTACCTGTCCTTTGTGAGGGCGGATAGAATGAATTTTTTCGTGCAACGGTTCAATAGTACAGTTAAATGCATCAAATGAAATAGCAGCGATTATATCGGCCCATCTCAATAACCGTTCACATTGCACCAATGCATGCATTCCGTAAGCACTCATGAACTGGGTGCCATTAATCAATGCAAGTCCTTCCTTACTTTGCAATGGTATTGGCTGCCAGTCAAATTTTTTGAGCGCATCTGCAGCAGTCATTTTTTTTCCTTCATGATACACCTCTCCCAAGCCAAGCAGCGCCAAACTTAAATGACTCAGCGGAGCAAGATCTCCCGACGCCCCTAATGAACCTTGCGTGTAAATAACAGGTAACACATCATTATTGTATAAGTCTACCAACCGTTTTACTGTATCAATCTGCACGCCTGAATTCCCATAGCTAAGTGATTTTATTTTTAGCATGATCATCAGCTTTACAATGTCCGCCGGCACTTCTTCTCCTAACCCGCAGGCATGTGATTTTATTAAATTTATCTGCAGTTCCTGAAGCTGGGCAGCATCTATTTTTACATCTTGTAAAAAACCAAATCCTGTATTGATGCCATAAAAAAGCTGATCACCTTTTCCTATTTTTTTGTCGAGATATTCCCTGCAGTTCGCAATACTATGATGAGCATCAAAAGTGATGGAGACAAGCTGGTTAAAGGTTAACAGGTTTTTTACCTGTTGAAGGCTCACAGGGTTTCTATCTAAGGGCAAATAGTTATAACTCATGAATGGTATCTGCTGGCAGATTTTTTTGTAGTTGAAAATGTACTTATCTTTTCAAAAGTAATAAAACTTATCTACTATGAATTTATTGGCTTTGGCTATTGCACCCGGCATAGCCATCTGCATATTTATATACCTGAAAGATAAATACAACAGGGAGCCCTTAGGCCTGTTACTGGTAAGTTTTATATTGGGAATACTTAGCACCGTTCCGGCCCTTATTTTACAAGTTTTAAACAATACAACCCTTGAAAGCCTCGCTGGAAAGCCATTAATAGATGTGGCTATTTTTGCCTACCTGGTGGTTGCATTAAGTGAGGAAGGCAGCAAATACCTGGCTATCCGTTTTTTTGCCTACCGGCGCAAAGCATTTGATGAACCCTTTGATGGTATTGTGTATGCTGTTATGGTGGGAATGGGTTTTGCAACACTGGAAAACATCGGCTACGTTGCTGAAAATGGAATCAGTACCGGTATCATGCGCATGTTTTTAGCCGTGCCTGCTCATGCAACATTTGCCATAATGATGGGTTACTTCATGGGGCTTGCTAAATTTGATGTTGCCAACAGGCGGAAATATCTTTTCCTCGCCATTTTGTTGCCTGTTATTTTTCATGGCACCTACGATTATTTTTTATTTTTGGGCAATACCATTTTGAATTTTGCCGGGGCTGTCGTGTCGTTAATTGTGGCCATTAGTTTATCTAAAAAGGCCATTGGAAAACACCAGGCATTATCGAAAGCTATGCATGGTAAAAACAACAATTACTCTTTGTAAAGATTTCTAATAACAACACTTGCTGCCAGGCAACCAAAAATAGCGGGCATATAAGAGATCGTGCCGATGATAGATTTTTTGGGGAATGCTTTTTCAGTAACCACAATTTTATCCGCATCAATTTCCTCGGGAGAGAATACAACTGTAACGCCGGTAGTAATGCCTTCTTTGTGTAAATACTT
>JBGSIG010000188.1:0-3610 GCA_041742655.1 Ferruginibacter sp.
TTATCGAACACCACAGTTTGAAACAAACTGGCACAAGCATGAAGAATGTGAATTGATTGTTATTACTCAAGGGCATGGTACAGCGCTCATTGGGGATTACGTAGGCGAATATAAAAAAGGCGATGTTTTTTTCTTATCATCAAACCTCCCCCATTGGTTTAGAAAAACAGAACAAAAAATGATTGTCAGTGCTATTGTGGTTCATTTTTTAAAGGATTTTTGGGGCGCATCGTTTTTACAAATGCCCGAAATGAAAAAGATAAATCATTTGCTGGAGGGTGACAATAACGGGCTGCAGTTAACACAGGCACTGCAAAAAAAAATCACCATAAGTATAGAAGAAATGGAACAGGCAAGCGGCGTTGACAGAATTCAGTTGCTGCTAAACAGCCTGCATTTAATGAGCCAGTCGAAACAATATAAAATTATCACCAAAGATTTTGACAACGACCTGAATTCAAAAGAAAACTCTACGATTGATAAAATTTTTACTTTTTCATTTAAACATTTTCTGGAGCCGGTAACGCTTGCTGAAGTAGCGGCAGAAGTAAGTATGAGCATTCCTACTTTTTGCAGGTTTTTTAAACGTAATATCAAAAAAAGTTATTTTGATTTTTTAAAAGAATTAAGAATTGGCCATGCCTGTAAACTGCTCAGGGAAAGCAGTGATCCTATAATGGACATTTGTTACAACAGTGGATACAACAGCTGGGCCCACTTTAGTAAACAGTTCAAGCACGTAAAAGACATGACGCCCAATCAGTATCGAAAACAATTTAAAACCAGTTAGTTTTTTGATTGCTATTTTTTGGAAACAGTATTTACGCTGAACATCCGCATTAAATCATTGTTCACCGCTGCAAGAATTATTTTCTGCCCATTTGATAACCGCACCAGGGCCATATCTTTTACATCCCCTTTTAAAATAAAGCCACTTTTAGCAGGAGATATAGAAGTGAATGTTTTATTGTTACTTCCTTTAAGAAAACAACCATATGATGCATCATACCTTCCCGTTATTACGTCTGCCTGGTATTCGTTACCGGCCAATAGCAGGTCTTTAAATCCATCGTTATCAAGGTCGTCGCAGATGATGGCGTTTACAGGTGCAAACTGTGCTTCAACCGGCAAGGGATGTTTTATATACTTACCATTTCCTGTGTTTTCAAAATAACAACTCCTCGTCTCATCACAATTCAATTCCAAAATATCTTTTCGGTCTTTCCCTTTAAAAATTTCATTGTAACCGGCATGCGCATAATCTTTGTACATCAAAAACTGTTTTTTTATTGCCGGCACCTGGTCAGCAAAACGGTTTCTGCTGATAGCAGGAAACGAATACTTTTTGTTACCCTCTGCTTTAATGTAATAAAAAAGAACTGGATCGATACTTCCATTGCCATCCATGTCGGTTGCATATAATTGCATTGGCTCTGCTGCACTCACCTTGTACTCACAATTCAATCCCAGGTTGCCTGCCACCAAATCAATATCGCCATCACCTTCAATATCTGTTGCAACAAGGCTGCGCCACATGCCATTCGTTTGCGTGAGACCAGTTGATGCTGTTGCATCAATTAATTTTCCATGATCATTCTTAAAAAATCTCACCGGCATCCATTCGCCTGCTATTAAAAGATCTATTTGTTTATCATTATCAAAGTCTGTCCAAACTGCCGAAGTAACCATTCCAGGGTTTTGCAAAGAAGGGCAAACTTTAGCGGTAACATCGGTAAAAACACCTTTATCATTTTGCAATAAAAAACTTTTTGGCGGCAAAGGATATTTTTTCGACACACGGCCTCCAATAAATAAATCAAGGTCGCCATCTCCATCAAAATCACCTGCACTTACACAACCTGCAATTGTTCTTACTGAATCTGGAATGGCATTGGGTTGCAAAGTAAAATTGCCTTGCCCATCGTTGGTATACAAACGCGGCATATAATAATTTGAATTTTCTTCGTACCTGGTATCACCGCTGGCAACCAGCAAATCATTGTCGCCATCATTATCTGCATCAAACAAAATGCAGTCCATATCCTCTTGCCACTTAATGCTGTCAGTAAGGTTTTTTGAAACAAATTTCTGTCCGGCTTGCTGGGTAAAAATCTTTCCAGAAAAATTAAATGCACCGCCAATAAAAAAATCGGTTGCGCCATCGTTGTTAATATCGCCGGTAGCGATGAATGGCCCTAATTGGGAAAACTTTTGTGGCAGTAACCGTTGCAGAACGTATTCGTTAAAAGAGTTATCATGGTGTTGATACAAAATATTGGAAGACGCAGTAATATCTGCAAAAAGATAAGCAGCTTTTGCAGTTTCAACAGCGGGTGTTGTTGTTGCATTTTTCCAAAATAGCGTTAAAGTAGTATCTACCGAAACGTTTTTTAATAATTGTTTTTTGCCATCGGGCCAACAAATAATAAGCGAATCTACCTGGTTAATTTTTCCCAATCCAAAAAGCAATTGCTGATCAACGGAAGAAAAATACCCCCGTACCGGGCTTTGCTCCTGCAGTTGTACTTTTCCATTGCTGTACAAATAAATTGTTGAACCAAAGCCATGCCTGTTTAAACTATCGCCTGCTAATTGAATACTTACAAAATGATTGGCAGCAACTTTATTTTTTTGATTGGTGTTGTTGATAAACACAAAAGCCTCTTTGCTGATATTGTTGACTACAAGGTCTAAATCTCCATCATTATCCAGGTCGGCATAAGCTGCTCCGTTACTCATGGAAGGTTCGTTGATTCCTGCGTTTTCTGAATCGTCTTCAAAGGTTAAACCTTGTTTATTGAGAAATAAATAATTGGGCAGGTTTACGTGGTTAAGAGAGGCCAGTTTTTTTCTGATTGCTGACCGCTGCTCTTCTTTGGTTCCGGAGTTGTTAAATACGTCTTTGCTAAATTCAAGAAAATCGGCATTGATAAAATCTCTTCCAATTCCATTGGTGATATGAATATCTTTCCAGCCATCATTATCAAAATCAGCGAGCAATACACTCCAGCTCCAATCTGTTGCCTGTATGCCTGCCAATTGGCCAATTTCACTAAAAAAAGGAATACTGCTATCGCCCGGTTGAATGCCATTGTTTAGCTGAAGCATATTCCTTACAAACTCCGGCTCGTAACCCATGGACCGTTCTGTTTCATAGCGGTCGTAGTTCATAAAAGAGAAAGATATTTTCTTTCGTTCATTGTATTCCGGCAGCATATCAAGCGTACAAATATCCGGCAATGCATCGTTATTTATGTCCGCCGCATCAACGCCCATGGCTGAGTAACTTTGGTGCTGAATGGCATTACTGATGCAATTTGTAAATGTTCCGTTTCTATTGTTTAACCATAATTCATCATTGGTAACAAAGTCGTTTGAAACATAAATATCCGGCCAGCCATCTTTATTAAAATCACTGATTGAAACACCTAACCCATATCCATCTTCTTTAATGCCAGCCTGCATTGTAACATCTGCAAAAACAGGATGCCCTGTGTGCAAACTATCTCCAGCGTTGCGATAAAGCTTATCATTTGCGTATGAAAAACCAGATCTATCTCTTGGGAAAATAGTGTTGGTGTTGTTGTCGCCTAATAAATAATTAGTAAGG
>JBGSIG010000189.1:0-5407 GCA_041742655.1 Ferruginibacter sp.
AAAAGCAGAAAACTGCAGACTCAACTTTTACACTTGCATTTGGCAATGACGTTTATCCATTTCCAGGAAAGCTTTCTTTACTGGACAGATCGGTTAATCCTCAAACCGGAACCATTAAGGCACGATTGATTTTCCCTAACAATAAAAATTTATTGATAGCAGGCATGAATGGCACGGTAAGGGTAAAGGTGAATTCTTCATCGCAATCTATCCTTATTCCGTTTAAAGCTGTAACTGAGCAACTGGGAGAATTTTTTGTTTACGTAGCCGGCGACAGTAACAAAGTTTCGCAACGAAGGGTAGTGTTGGGTAAGCAAATTGGGACGGATATCATAGTGAAAGATGGATTGAAAGATAATGAAATAATTGCGGTACAAGGGGTGCAAAATTTAAGGGAAGGAGCAGTTATAGATGCCACCAAATAATTAAGAACACGGTATCGGCAGGCACATGAATTTTATTAATTGCGATGTTGGTAGATACGATATTTCCCAGCAAGAAAGTGTTCCAAATTATAAAAAATATTACCGTACCAGACGGTTAAAATCAGCATAATAATGATAGCAGAAACTTTTATTAAACGGCCTGTAACAGCCATCGTCATATCTATCGTAATTGTTTTGGTGGGCCTCATTGCAATGTCCATCCTACCTATTGCTCAGTACCCGGATATTACACCGCCCTCTGTATCTGTATCGGCTAATTTTATTGGGGCCGATGCTGAAACTGTTGAACAGACAACTACTACACCCATAGAAACACAGATTAACGGAACGCCCGGTATGACCTACCTTTCAAGTACCAGCAGCAGCAGCGGTTCCAGCGGTGTTAGTGTGAATTTTGATATCGGCACCAATATTGACATCGCCGCACTAGATGTACAGAACAGGGTAAGTGTTGCTCAGCCGTCGTTGCCAGATGCGGTAAAGCGTTTAGGCATTACCGTGCGTAAGCGTGTTCCCAGTATCATGGTTGCGCTGGCCTTGTACTCGCCCAATGGTACACATGATGCAACGTTTATTGGCAACTATGCCAATATTTATTTAAAGGAAGCATTGCAGCGGGTGAAGGGAGTGGGTGATATTGTATCTCGTGCTGATGATTTCGGTATGCGTATTTGGCTAAGCCCGGAAAAATTAGCCGCTCTTGGAATGACGCCCGCAGACATTATAGCATCATTATCAGAACAAAACCTCCAGATTGCTGCAGGTACAATTGGAGGTAATCCGCAACCAAGGGTTCAGAGCTTTGAATACAGCGTTTTAACCAATAGCCGTATCAACAAAAAAGAACAGTTTGAAAGTATCGTAGTACGCACCATACCATCTACGGGTACCATCGTTTATTTAAAAGATGTAGCCAGGGTAGAGCTTGGAAAATTTGATTACGGCAGTAATGCTTACACAGATGGAAAGCCCGCTGCATTTGTATTGATATACCAGGCCCCCGGTGCCAACGCCCTGGAAACTTATGAAGGTATAACACAGGCCCTTGAAAGACTTAAAAAGACCTTTCCTAAAGACATTGACTATTCTATTCCCCTGGAAACAGTTTCGGTTGTAAAAGTTTCTATCAATGAGGTGGTGCATACATTGGTGGAAGCATTGTTGCTGGTGACTTTAGTAGTATTCCTTTTTCTACAGAGCTGGCGGGCTACATTAATTCCCATATTGGCAATTCCAGTTTCTTTGATAGGTACATTTATTTTTTTTATACCCTTTGGCTTTACTATAAATACCCTCACTCTTTTTGCTTTCGTACTGGCAATTGGTATAGTGGTTGATGATGCTATTATTGTAGTAGAGGCTGTGCAACATTATATTGATCACGAAAAAATTTCCGCAAAAGAAGCTACCCGAAAAGCTATGAAAGATATTTCGGGGCCTGTTATTGCCATTGCATTAATATTGGCTGCGGTGTTTGTGCCGGTTGGTTTTATACCTGGCATTGTAGGCCGCTTGTACCAACAGTTTGCTATTACCATTGCTGTATCTGTCATGATATCTGCATTTGTAGCATTGTCACTCACGCCGGCCCTGTGTTCCCTGATGCTCAAGCCTTCGAAAGATGCCGCAGCTAAAAAGAATTTACTTGAAAAATTCTTTGCCTGGTTTAATAAAGGCTTTGGAAAAATTAATAACAGTTATACTTCGGGAGTAGGTAAGTGGATAAAAGCTACACCCATGGTGTTAATTATGCTTGTTTGTCTTTTTGTAGGCCTGTTCTTTTTGTTTAAAAACAAACCTACTGGTTTTGTGCCTTCAGAAGATGAAGGCCGTGTGTTTGTAACATACGAAATGCCCGAAGGAGCTTCCACCGAGCGGAGTAAAGCGATGCTGTTGAACATAATGAAAAGAGTTAAGACTATTCCGGGAGTAAAGACTGTTGGGGGGTTGGCAGGACTGAATATTATTAGTTTCTCTTTTAAATCAAATGCGGGTACTTTATTTGTATTGCTTAAGCCATGGGAAGACAGAAAAACAAAAGAGCTTCAGGTTCAAAGCATAATGGACGAAATTCAAAAACAAACCGCTGATATAAAAGAAGCACGGGTACTGACGATAGCGCCCCCGGCGATTCCGGGGCTAGGTGCAACCTCGGGATTTACTTTTGAATTGCAGCAAACAACAAGTACCGACGATATTAAGCAATTTGAGATAGTTGCAAAAAACTTTATCGACGTAGTAAATAAGCAGCCCGCAATAGGAAGGGCTTATACTTTTTTCACAACACGAACACCAAGTTTTCAAATAGATGTAGATAAAGAAAAGGCAAAAACGCTTGGGGTAAATGTGGCCGAGGTTTTTAGCACTATGTCTTCTCTATTAGGAAGTAGCTATGTAAATGATTTTAATTTATATGGCCGAAATTTCAGGGTAGTGGTACAGGCCGACAGCAGCTATCGATCGTCGATAAGTGAATTGGGTAAATACTATGTGCGCAATAGCCAGGGTGGTATGGTGCCACTTGCTTCCCTTATTACCACCACCGTAATCGAAAGTCCTTCACTGATTTCTCATTATAATATTTATCGTGCTATTGAAGTAAATGGTACAGCCAAACCCGGGTTCAGTAGTGGGCAGGCAATTGACGCATTAATAGAAGCGGCTAAAACATTACCGGAAGGCTATGGGTACGAATTTAGCGGGCTCAGCCGGGAGGAGGTACAAGCCGGTGGAAGCACGGGAACCATTTTTGCCATTTCAATTGTATTTGTATTTTTATTTCTCGCTGCTTTGTACGAGAGTTGGTCGGTGCCTTTTTCTGTTTTATTTGCGGTACCCATCGGTGCATTTGGT
Organism: Ferruginibacter sp.; assembly: GCA_041742655.1. Taxonomy (GTDB): domain Bacteria; phylum Bacteroidota; class Bacteroidia; order Chitinophagales; family Chitinophagaceae; genus Ferruginibacter. Next base: position 3,300 of record JBGSIG010000189.1, read on the forward strand.
TCAATACTTACCTTAACTTTTATTCCAAGTCTTTCCAATAATGTGTATGCGCAAATCGGCTTGATAACGTTAATAGGCCTCGCTGCAAAAAATGCAATTTTGATTGTAGAATTTGCAAAGGAAAGGGTAGACAAAGGCATAGATATAACACATGCTACCCTGCAGGCGGTACATCTGCGTCTACGCCCCATTGTTATGACGTCGCTGGCATTTATTTTAGGCGTATTGCCCCTGGCATTTGCAAGCGGGGCTGCTGCCGAAAGCCGCAAAACAATTGGCTGGACAGTATTTGGCGGAATGCTGTCGGCTACCACATTAGCAATATTTGTTGTGCCGGTATTGTTTGTCCTCATCACTAAGCTATCCTATGGAAAAAAATTAAAGAGGCTAAGTAAGGAAAAAGAAAATGAAGAGAGTGTAGACCAAGCAATAATTGACAACAATATAGGATAGGTGAATGGTGAATGGTCAATGGTGAATGAATAGTATATGGATGAAATGTTCACCAATCACCGCTCATTTAAATTAGTACATTTGGCATCCGTCTTTTCGAAAAAAGCAATAACTATATGCTGACAAATAACGATATACTTAAAAAATTAAGAGTTGCGCTCTCGCTGCGCAATGATGATATTATTGAAATATTAAAATTGGTAGACTTTGAAATTTCAAAAGGGGCGCTGGGAGATATTTTTAGAAATGAAGATCATCCCGGCTATATTGAAGCGGGAGACCAGATATTGCGTAATTTTTTAAATGGCCTCATTATATACAAACGTGGTAAACTGCCTGCGCCTAAAACTGGTATAAAGGGAGAGGAAGATAATACAGATAAATAAAATAAAGCTCCGGAAAACGCTTAAAAAAATCTTTCTCTTTGGAGATTCAAATAAAAAAAAAAGAGGCAGACTCTTCTTGCGAGACAGCCTCATACAAAAAAGATTAGGTAATTATTGTATCAATACCTTTTTCTATCCCTATTAAATCCGCCTCCACGATCTGGATTTGGCCTTGCTCCCGGCCTTGAATTATTATCATCGGCCTTTTTTACTACAAGTGGTTTTTTGCCTAGTGATATGTCATTAAGGCTTTCTATGGCGTCCAACGCTTCTTCGTCGTTTTGCATTTCTATAAAACCAAAGCCTTTGCTTTTACCGGTTTCCTTATCCATGGCAACTTTGGCAGATATTATCGTACCAAATTTCTCAAAAATTTCCACCAATTCATCATCATCCAAATCGTATGGGAGGCCCGCAACAAAAATTTTCATCAGGTTATTTTTTTGTAAATGTACAAAACTTATACTTGTTAATTTTTTTCGTCATAATTTCTTCAAACCATTTTCCTGCCAAAAAGTTTGTTTTCTAAAAGAAATGCGCCTTCTCGCCCAAAAAAGTTAGAAAACGTCTAAAAAAAAGGCAATCATAACACAATAAATTATTCTTTTATGAGTTAATTAGCTATCTGAAACCCTAAATCATTACCCATGAGCAATTATGCTAACACTTCAATGCTGTTAAACCTCACCCTAATCGTTTCTGTTGCCGCACTAGTTTACTTCTCAGTAAAACTGGCCAAGCATGCTCCCAAAAAGATATAAAGAAACCTGGGCAAGGCAATGATTAATGAATGGAGTACTTTTATAGTACTCCATTTTTTTTTAACAGTTGCCGATTTACAGACAAAAATTCTGCTACAAAACAGCTAATCCCTTGGCATATTCAGTACTAAACGCTACTTTCAGCGGATAAACAAGCAGCATGATTAGAAAGAACCCCAATGTAGACGTGATTAGCGATGTGTTGAAATTGACATTAGCAGCTTATCCCGAATCTAATTTTATAAAAAGCCTGATGTTTCAATACCAGGAAAGGGGTGGACTTAGTAAAAAGCAACTACAGGATCTTTATGCGAAAGCCGCAAAAGTTAGCACAATTCCTTCAGGGAAACTGGCTACAGTTGAAGCCGTTATTTTAGCGAAGCCTACCAGGTACAAATCGCCAAAACCCTTAGCTGCGCCGATAGATATTAAAGATGAAAGAACAGGAGAATTAATGAATAGTATACTCGCCAAATATCCTCAACATAAAATGGTAGTATTTCTAAAA
>JBGSIG010000190.1:0-3980 GCA_041742655.1 Ferruginibacter sp.
CCGCTTTAGCTGATTTTACACTTGGTTCTTATAAAACGGTGGTACTTGAATTATCGAAATAAATTTATTCCTATAAAATTTATTCTCATTAATGCCCGCTTTCATAGCGGCTGTTGAGGTTTTTTTTAGCTATTTATATTCACCAAAAATCTTCCGCAATTCATCGGCAATTTCACCCAGGGTACAATAATTTTCCACTGCATCAATAACAGGGGGCATTAGATTGGTGTTATTGAGGGCAGCATTATAAACGTTGCGAAGGCATTGAGCTACTTTCTTATTATCTCTTTTTGCTTTTAACAGTTTTAGTTTATTGCTTTGTACTTCCCTGATACTTTCATCTATTTTAAAGCCGGGAGTGGTATTTTGTTCATCGCTTTCAAATTTGTTTACGCCAACAATTATTTTGTCGCCGGTTTCTATTTGACGCTGGTATTCGTAGGCGCTCCGGGCAATTTCTTCCTGAATAAAACCCTGTTCTATTGCGGTTACACTGCCGCCCATGGCATCAATCTTTTCTATCAATTTCCATGCGTTTGCCTCTACTTCGTTTGTAAGTGTTTCTACAAAATAGCTTCCGGCAAGCGGGTCAACCGTGTCTGGTGTTCCGCTTTCAAAAGCTACAATTTGCTGTGTGCGCAAGGCTATCATGGCGGCCTCTTCAGTAGGTAAGCTTAGCGCCTCATCGTAACCGTTAGTATGCAGGCTTTGTGTGCCTCCCAACACCGCAGCCAGGGTTTGAATGGTAACCCTGCTTACGTTATTTAAAGGTTGTTGTGCGGTCAGCGTGGAGCCTCCTGTTTGTGTGTGAAAACGCAGCATCATCGCTTTGGCGTCGGTTGCACCAAGTTCCTTCATGATAGTTGCCCACATACGTCTTGCCGCCCTAAATTTGGCAACTTCTTCAAACAAATTATTATGGGCATTAAAAAAGAAGGAGAGGCGTTTGCCAAAAATATTAATGTTCATACCTTTTTGCAGGGCCGCTTGAACGTAGGCTTTACCGTTACTAAGCGTAAAAGCAATTTCCTGCACGGCCGTGCTTCCTGCCTCCCTGATATGATAGCCTGAAATTGATATAGTATTCCATTTGGGAAGTTCTTTCATGCACCATTCAAAAATATCTGTGATGATACGCATAGATGCTTTTGGCGGATAGATGTAGGTGCCCCTTGCAGCATATTCCTTTAGAATGTCATTTTGTATGGTGCCTGAAATTTTATGCAGGTTGGCTCCCTGCTTTTTTGCCAGCGCTACATAAAAAGCCAATAATATAAAACCTGTGGCATTGATGGTCATCGATGTAGTAATGTCTTCCACCTTAATGCCATCAAACAGCGTCTCCATGTCTTCAAGCGAATCAATGGCAACGCCAACTTTTCCCACTTCACCTTCGGCCAGTTCATGGTCGCTGTCGTAACCAATTTGTGTGGGCAAGTCAAATGCCACACTAAGGCCATTCACTCCCTGCGATAATAAATAATGATATCGCCTGTTGCTTTCTTCTGCAGTGCTAAAGCCGGCGTATTGTCGCATTGTCCATAACCTGCCTCGATACATATCCTGTTGTACACCCCTGGTAAAGGGAAATTCACCGGGTTGTTCTACAACAGGTTTGGAGTCGGTTGATTGATACAGTTCCTTTATCTCAATTCCCGAATCAGTAAATATTTTTTTTTCAGTTGGCATACCCGGTCTTTAACAATCATTCATGATGGCAACACGCATTTATTAAACTAATTTCTTAACCTCGTATTGAATGGCATTTAAAACAACGCTGCTTAATTCAGAATTATCCGTTGCTGTGTATTGCAGTATGGCACGACTGCAATCAAGTGCGGTAGCATTTGGCGGCAACGAGGCGGTGAGTTCGTTAATGATGTAAATGTTCTGGTCTTTTAGCCGGGTTACAGCCTGCCACACTTCTGGATTTACATAATTTTGCTGGGTAATATTATGTTCGTACTCGTTGCGGATGGTTTGTGTTAAACCTGCCGCCAATTCTCTTGCACTAAACAGCGTGTCGTGCATTCTTGTTACGAGGTTTTTTAAGGCAATCCTGTCTGTGAGTAGGGTAAGCCGTTCATAGGCTTGAAGCCGCAACAGGCTATTATCTGCAACTATCGGCCGTTTTAAATCAACTGTTTTTTTAAGGCTCTTAAATTCGGTCACCAAAAAAACTATAACACCCAACATTAGCACCACTACAATTCCAAAAATAACAAGAATGGTCTGCAGGTCCTGCATGGTAATTTCTAATAAAATCATTTGTTGTTTTTTTACAAAAGTAACGTAAAGTGTGGCCAAATATTTCCTGCTTTCGAAAAGATACATTCAATGCCTTTTTTTTAAATGTTTTATCTTTGTTGCAAAATTTAATAGATGCAAGCAACTTTAGATATAGCCGCTCCGGTAAGTTTCACTAACGGTGCCGTGGCAGAAATTAAGCGATTAATGAATGCGGAAGGTTTTAATACGGCCGAGTTGCTGAGGGTAGGGGTAAAGGGCGGTGGTTGCAGTGGTATGACTTATGTATTGGGTTTTGACGTTCCTACAGATAAAGACAGCCATTTTGAAATTGAAGGAATTCCCTGTATCATGGAAAAATCGCATGGCATTTATTTAATGGGGATGGAGGTTGATTGGCAGGGCGGCCTAAACTCAAGGGGCTTTACGTTTAAAAATCCCAATGCAAGCGCAACTTGCGGCTGCGGAACTTCGTTTGCGGTATGAGGACATCTTCAATCCCGAAAACTGTGCTACATTAAATAACAGGCAGGCGGCCATTTTGCTCAATGTGTTATCCCCTTTATTGGCATCGGAAAAACAAAATTGAGGAAAACGCTATCATGGGCTTTCGACACATGATCTTTAAATGATTGCATGCTGCGTGCCATTGCCGCTGCATAATCATCTCCTAATTTTTTTACTATGGTATCCAGCTTTGTTAACTCTTTTTGAATTGCTATTTCTCTCTCGTTTTTACCTTTTGGCAGGTCGTTATCAAGCTGGTTAATATTTTTTTCAAACACCTGGTCTGCCTCCGCATAAAATTCAGTCAACAGAGGATCGCATGTGTATGTTTTTATGTGCGAAAATTTTATTGCTGATCTTTTTTCAACCTCATCCAGTTTGCTGGTGCTGTTGGCCGCCAGCAGCGACACGTACGCGGGAAATTTCAACAAGGCTTCGTTTTCCCGGTTTGAAATTTTTTTAGAAGAGTTCATTGCTGATATTTTATGTTATTCGGTTTTGAAGGCAAAAATATTTAGTGCAAGCACAGTTTTTTAGCATTCTTTAATAAGTAGATAAGCGTCCAAATATAGTATCTAAAGCAGTCTTTAGTTTTTCAATTGCGCCACTCACTGAATTTTCATGCGTGTCTGCTAATTCTGAAACTGCTACCGGTTGCCTTCCTGCAATACGGACCTCCAATAAACATCTTTTATCATTCATGCCTTTTTTAGCTCCATTTTCATCTGATAAATGAACTTCCACTCTTGTTATGTTTTCACTAAAGCGGCCTAATTCTTCCGATATTAAGTCTTTTAATTTGGCTCCAAATGCTTCATGAATGTTCAAATTGTTGTCGGCATTTAATTGAATCGTCATAATGTAGGGTTTTAATTTTTAATGTTTTTTTTATCGGTTACAAATTGTCAAGTCAGTGTTATCGTCACTAATCTTCAATAGGTCAACTTGTGTGTTATACATGCGCAATTGGCGTTTCTATTCCGGATCATTTTTTTGTACCAGGGCGATAAAGTTACCGATTTATTAATTGTTGAATGAACAATGTTTTTGATATAACGACAGTTTAACTTTATTGAGGTGTAATGAATTTTCAACCGGCGATCAATAATTTATTCTGCCTGGTAAACAAAAAAAATCGCATCGTACATGAATGTGTGAAGACAAGGTTTTTTCTTGAATACTGTGAACTAAAAAAATGAATTACAAAGAAGGATGACAGCAGGAAA
>JBGSIG010000191.1:0-3446 GCA_041742655.1 Ferruginibacter sp.
ACTTGAACCATTTAAAATCTATGCCACCAACCCAACATTTTATTTCCCCGGTTTTAGGGTCCATCGCTACAAAAGATGTTTGCATTAATTGGCGGTGGTATTTAATGGAATCTCTCGGCGTCATTGTAGTATCCGTTTCCCGCTTGGCGTTCCAGGCAAATACTTTCATTTTTGTTTTAACCAAAAAAGACTTTTTAATATCTTCGTCTTTCATTTCATCCTCTTTCAAATTTTTCCAACGCTCGCTGCTTTTCATAGCTGCCAGTATCACATTTTCATGCCCCTTCCACATAGCATCGCCATTGGTTTTTAATAAGGCATTCAACTTTTTTTGAATCACCGGCATGTGCTGAACAACCGATTCCTCTGCATATTGCTGTAGCTTGGAATCGATGGTGGTATATATTTTTAAACCATCTCTGTGCAGATCAAAGTTTGCACCCGTTTTTGGGTTAACGTTATTCTTGCACCAATCTTTTATTTTATCTGCCACAGCAAAACGGAAATAGGGTGCTATGCCCACATTGTCATCTACCTTTTTATAATTAGTGATCAGTGGTTTTGCTTTTAATTTATTAGCCACCGCATTAGTAAGAAAATGTTGTTTGCAATCTACCATTCTTTCAATTACTGTATTGCGCCTGTTAAGCGATGCCACCGGGTGACGGATAGGATCGTAGATGAATCCTTTTAGCATGCCCACTAAAACTGCAGATTCTTCAATATTTAAATCAATAGGCTCTTTTTGAAAATAGGCCCTGGACGCATTTCTTATTCCATATAGATTTCCCCACGCTGCCCTGTTCAGGTAAAGCGCAATTATTTCTTCTTTCGTAAAATTGCGTTCAAGCTTCACTGCTATTATCCATTCTTTAATTTTTTGTGTTCCTCTTACAAGAACATTTCCCTTTCCCTGCCCCAGCATATTTTTTGCCAATTGCTGTGTAATAGGGCTACCGCCACCGTCAGTTCCCAACTTAATAACAGCCCTTGCCACTGCTATGGCATCAATACCTGAGTGATCGTAAAAATTTTGATCTTCTGTAGCTATCAGTGCATGAATAGTATTTTGAGAAATTTCATTGTACTTAACTTCGCTACGATTTTCTGAGTAGTATTTACCCATTAATTTTCCATCCGCAGTGTATACTTCAGTGGCGAGGTCTGCTTCGGGATTTTCTAATTCTTTTACAGAAGGCATTTTGCCTAACAGGCCAAAATTAGCTGCGGCAAATATTAAAATAACCAGCAGTAAGCCACCAAAAAAAACACTCCATAAAATTTTTACTGATTTTTTCATTATTAACTTTTCGGTTTTTTGATCTTTAGATGCTGGTTTAAATATGCCGGCAAATTATAGTAAAATTAGTAGTACCATCAGAATTTTCCTGGATACTGTTTGCTTAAAAGCTCTTTGTATTGCTGTAAATTTTTATTTGTTTGTAACACCCTAAGGTTGTCGTCAGAAATTATCATAAACGAATATTTGGCGGCCGGCAACCACGACACTTCTTCAGGCGCAGCCTTTTTCACTTTATCTAAAAACTGCATGGCTGCATCCGCATTTTCAAAAGATGCAAAAACTATGACTGAATTTTCTTTATCAATAGCATCTTTTGTAACAACAATCGGTTGACCCCTGAATTTTTCTGCTACATACCGGTTAAATGCATTTTTTGATTCATTCACATAGGTGCCGTCAACTTTATTTAACACCATCATTACGTTTTGAGGCAATGCTGTGTTAAATGCAAAATCACCACTTACAATAATTGGGGCAACTTTTTTTATCGTGTCTTTTGCAACAGGAACATTTACAGGTGCCACAGTTATAGCTACTTCTTTTGCAACCGGCGCAAGTACCGGAGCCTCTATTTTTACAGTGTCTTTTACAAGGGGGGCAATTTCCGGAGCTTTTGTTATGTCTTTGGCACCAGGCACTGTGACAGGCATCACAGCTTTACTACTGTCAAAACGTTTTGGCGTTACTATCAGGTTCTTATCGTTCCGCACCAGCTTCTCTTTGGGGGCTGGGGTAATTTCGTCATCCGGTTTCCTGGTTACCTGCAATGCCGTCAAATAACTTTCTATTTCGGCCCGTCTTCTTAATACATCAATCATGCGTTCGGCTTTGGGCGAAAGCTGCGATGCAGGGTACAAGCTCGTAATATTGTCCAGTATTACAATGGCGGCACTATCTTCCCGTTGCTTTATATAATACACTGCTTCTATGTACAACAATTGTGGGCTCCAGTAATTTACGCCATACAAACTATCCGCTTTTTTCTTTTCAATTACCGCATTTTCAAATTGGCCTTCAATAAACAAATCATAAATATCAGCATACCTTTTGGTGCCTTCTTCATTTTTCATTCCGGGATTAAGGGCCTGCGGGTTTGTTAATATTTTATTGGCCTGGCTGCCTGCAAATTTCGTGTTCAACAGGTTTTTATAGTATTCAGCTTTTTGAAGGTCGCCGAGTTTTTTGTAACAATAATATAAGCCAAGGTAAATATCGCCATGGTACAAAGAATCAGGATAACGTTGCAAAGATTGATCGTAGGTCACAATCGCCTGCCTAAAATCTTCAAGGTCGTTCTGATACAATTTTGCCAGTTCAAATAAATTTATCGATAATGTTGCATGACTTGCAGCTAATTTTTCCGGTGTAAGCGGAACGTTTTCCAACAGCGCATCAAAACTGAGTTCTGTTTCTGGTGGCGTTGTTTTGTCGTTGGTTTCCACTTTTGTAAGCTGGCTGGGGTTTGCAGGTGCTGCATCTGTGTCGGCCCCATTCATGTCTGGCGGGGCTGCAACACCATATTCCTTTGGTGGGGTAACTGCTGCACTTTTTCGCCTCCAGTTGTCTGTGTTCGTTCTGCTACCCCAATTTTTTTTGAACTCAGCCAGGCCTTTCTGTTTCATAGTTGTATTATCAAAATACCAGTCTTTGTTATTACTGTTCATGAAAAGATCAACAGTTTCATTCTTTTTATTATCGAAACCAACACTGCCCGTACCTAAATCGTTGTCCTCTTCCTTAAAGCCCTGTGCCTTACGCAGTCGTTTCAATAACTGTTTAATATATAATGTTCTGTCATCTGTCGTCATCAAGGCAAGATTTTGCAGGCTGTCTTCTCTTTCAATAATAATAATTTTTTCTACAATTTTAGATAAGCTGGTTCTCCTTGACTGTATTTCATCTAACCTGTCATTAAGTGAACTGTCGCTTGTTTGCAAACTATCGTAATAGGCAAATGCCGCTTTGTATTGTTTACGGTCGTAAGCAATATCGGCCAACTTTAAATAGGCCTTATTATAAAAACTAACGTTCGCAACATTGTAAGAAATACTTTTTTGATAATAGGTTACTGCTGAATTTGTATCAGGTTTGCTCAACGATAAATCGCCGGCTGAATAATAAATGATATCACGAAAAGGCTCAA